>NZ_JBFXGV010000005.1:0-132227 GCF_050177655.1 Paenirhodobacter sp. | reverse complement strand
AACGCTTCATTGTAAGCCGACCAGTTCGTGGTCTTGTACTTCGTAGGGGCCCAACTGCTCATGCCATCCAGCTATCATGCTGGATTCACGCAGTGAATCCCTCACCCGATTTGTGCAACAAGGCCCAGGCGTTCCATCTGAGCGTCGGTTGGTCAGTAGATATTACTCATCGATCAGATCTGCTTGCGGAACCTGAAACACGCTAAAAGCCCGAGATCAATAACTCCTGCCCCTAGCCTATGTCACAGAAGCAGGGAAAGGATATTTGCGCTCGGATTACTCGACGCTGATTGAAGTATTTGCAACGCGGCTGAACCGCTGCCGGTAGATGTGCCATTTTCCAGCTGACTGCGCAGAAGGAATAACTTTATGACCTTTTCCACCTTGTCGGCATCGGAAAACTCGGCTGGGTCGGAAGATCCAAGAACACTTTCAGCCTTATTCTTGTAGACGGTAACCTGCTGATCGACATCGAGGGAAGATGTGCTGTCGGGAAGGCCGAGGGCCGTTCGCACGACGGTCGCGAGTGACTCCGAACCGATAATTGAATACCATTTGGTGTTCTCGCTGTTCGACTTGGACGCCAGCTCCGAAAGATCCCTTTGGGCGGCCAGTGCCAGACGCAGATCGTTGTCCGAGTCACCTACGGCGACTTCGAATTCGCGAGTCTCGTATTGCTCGAGGATTTCGTCAGCAAAATCAGAAAGCGCAGTTCGCGGCACACTGTAGTCTCCGAAACCGAAGGCCTGAGAAAGTTTCAGGTAGGTTTTGTCGGAGAGTTTGTTCGCGAGCGATTCAGTGTCGAGTGTTCCTTCCTCGAGAACTTTCTGGATGAAATACTTGTTGTTGATGTCGTCATCGAGCCCGAACGCGCCCAAGGCGACCGAAAGCAGGCGCCTGTCGGATACCAGCTCCTTCGCAGTCGTGATGGAGCCGATCTTCTCCCGAAAATAGTCTTCGTTGCGCTGGATGTCGGCAGAGGCGGTAAAGGCCGCCTTCTGCGTCTCCATCGTTCGGTTCAGGAGTTTCCAGCCGGCATAGCCGCTGAAAGGAATGACCGGCGTGTAGCTCATGAACTTCCGGAAGCGAGGAGTCGCTCCTCCCTGGGCAGAAGGCTGCGGAGAAACTTGAGAGCTTGATAGTGCTGGTCTTCGAGCACGGCAGCCGTCGCCTGCGTCAGCTGTGTGCGGCTGTCCTGATCGGTCAGCACCTGGCTAAGCTGTTCGATTCCGCGCAGGAGCTGCATTCTGGCCTCTGTCGGTTCGGCATCGCCGGAGAGGACGAGTTGGGCGATATAGCACACGCGCCGCACCGGCGTATTGACCTCCTCGGGATGGATCGCGTCGCGCAGCCGCAGGATGTGGGCGTTGGGTGTCATGATCGCCAAGCGCGATCGACGATCCCCATTTTCGATCACTGCGCCGTTGATCAAGACGCGTTCCTTGGGGGCGAGCTTGAGCACGAGGCCTGTCATTCCGCACCGCCTTCGCGCCGAAGACCGCGCATGATCGCCGTGTTGATGTCGATGAGAACCTCCGCGGAGGCCTCCCCGGACAGGACCTTTCGGCTGTGCGCCTGGGTGAATTCGTTGAGATAGAAGAGCCGTGCCCGGAGCTGTTCGGGCAATTCGTTGGCAGGCAGGGCCACATCCGCTGCGAGCGCCGTCCAGAGACGGCGGTTTTCATAGAGGGCGCGGGCGAGCACGGAGAAGTTGCCATCTGTATCGATGCAGGCCTGTTTCAGCCGGTGCGTGATCCGCGCAAAGAGTTCATATTCGGTGCCGCGCGCTGTGCGGGTCGGTTGACCGGGGTTGGCATAGGCCGTTTTGGCCAGAATCGTAGCGTTCACGGGAAGACCTTCCAGTGGCGAGGGGGATCAGGTCGCGGCTTTGCCGCGGAGGGGAGGGGCGCCGGATCCGGCGCCCCCCAAGTGCCTTACTTGAACAGCGAGAGAATGTTCTGCGGCTGCTGGTTGGCGATCGACAGCGACTGGATGCCCAGCTGCTGCTGCGTCTGCAGAGCCTGAAGACGTGCCGAAGCCTCTTCCATGTCCGCATCGACGAGCGAGCCGATGCCGGTCTGCAGCGAGTCGGACAGGTTCGAGATGAAGTCCGACTGGGTCGAAATTCGGGTCTCGGCCGAGCCGAAGGCTGCCGCGGCATTCGTTGCGGTCTGGATCAGGGTCTCGATGTTGGCGAGTGCCAGCGCGGAATCCCCGCCGTTGGAGTCGTCGACGTTGAGGGTCTTCAGTAGGCCGAGGCCGCCCGAACCGGCATTCTCGTACTGTCCGGTGATGGTCAGCGATTCACTGCCGTCGTTCGTGATCGCCAGCGTACCGGCAGTCCCGCTGTCGTAGTCGACGGTCACATTCGCACCGGAAGCCTCGATCGCGTTCTTGAGGCCGACCGCGACGACGTCGGCGGTGGTCGTCGAGTCGACGTCCTCCTGCGTCACCGTGTAGGAGATCGAGAGATCGCCGATCTTCATGTTGATCTTGTCGCCGGCCGCGAGAGAGGTGTCGACGATCACCACCGTGCCCTGGTCGTCCGTACCGCCCGTGGCATCGAGCGTGAACGAGAAAGCGTCAGCAGTGTCCGTCGAAACGCCATCCGTGCCAGTGAACGCGTCGACACCGGTGTAGCCGCCGACCGAAAGATTCTGGGACGAGACCGAGATGTGGCTGGCAGTCACAGAACCATCCGAAGCGCGGTTCAGCGAGGAGAGGACATCCACCGTCGAGCTCGAGGAACCGTCGACGAGATTCAGGCCGTTGAATTGTGCCGCACCGATCACCGATTTGATCTGTTCGCGGAGAGCGTCGACGTCCGTCTGCAGTTTCGTCTTGTCGACGTTGTCTTCTTGCGCCGCGACGATCTTTTCCTTCATCTGGGTCAGGAGATCGGTCACGGTTTCCGACGCCTGACGCGCCACAGCGACCGTCGACTCGCCCAGCGCGAGGCTGTCCGAGATCGCGCTGAAGCCGGAGACATCCGATTCCATCACTTTCGAGATGGCCCAGACGGCCGCGTTGTCCTTGGCCGAGGCGACCGATTTGCCGGTCGAGATTTCGCTTTGGGTTTTCGACAGGCTCGAGTTGATGCCCTTGAGCGTTTGCAGCGCGACCATGGCGCTGGTGTTCGTCAGAATGCTCGACATGTCAGATCCTTCAAATTTCGGCGCTTTGCGCCGAGGGGTTTCACTTGCCGTCCTTGCGACGGCGCTCGTGGCGTTCTGACCTTTGCGGCATCTTACCCTCCGTGCCGCGCCATCCCGAAGGATGCGAGGCGATCCTTGCACGCGAAGCCTAACAGAAAGCTAAGGCCGGCTCTGTGGCCGGCCTCGAATGCATCAGTTTTTCGAAGAATGGTTTACGCTCGGCGTTCAAGCGTTCCGCCTCCCGGCGAAATGGTGCGCGGCTTGCCGCTCTTGTCGTAGCTTTGATAGCTGTGCATCGCCGCGCGGATCGCCTTGAGCCGCGACTGCGCGGAGCGGACGCCCACAAGAGCCGCTTCGAGCAGCTTGCGATTGTCATGTGCCATTGCCTGAACCTCCAGCAGCTTGCGTGCGGGGGTGCCGGAAAGGGCGTCCATCACCGTGAGCTTGCGATCGGCGAGGTGCGCGAGCGCGTCGAATTCTCCGTTCCGGATCGTGTCACGCTCGATGCGCAGAAGTTCGACCAGCTCCTCGATCAGCTGGTCCGTGGTGTCAGTCATTTCCCGCTCCTTTCTGCAGCGAATGAAAGATCGATTCGGCCAGGCCGATGCCCCCCGCGTCAGCCATCGCGCGACCGTATTCGTCGCAGAGGAAAGAGGCGAACTGCTCTTCGCCTACCCCTCCTCCGAAGCTGTCGAGGGGTTTGCCCACGCCGGAATATTTCAGCATTTCCGCCAGGAAGCTCGCCTCGAGCTCCTTGGCCTTCTCGCGCAGCTGATCTTCGCCCACCTGCTTCCTGGCAGGCGCGACAGGGAGCGCGGATGAGAGGCCGACCGTATTTGCCATGGATTGCTCCAATTGAACCGATTTCGTCCGTTGATGACACAAGGTCGTAAAGAAGCAGTAACCTCCTGCTGTCATGTTGCGGGGATCACAGGCAGAAGTCGTGGACCATGAAAGCGCAGATACTGACGGAATTTCTCACCAACTTCCTCCGGCGCCCCGGTCACATCGGGGAAAAGGCCGATGGAAATGGGGACGCGCATTTTGCGGAGATGGTCGGTGCGGCGGACGGGGCCGAGCCAGAAGATGCGGGCGGCGCTTCGATGCCGGTATCGTCTGTGGCCGCGCCTCCGAGCGCGGCGGCAGAGGTTTCGATCGGTTCCTCGGTTTCCATGTCGAACGCGGTCGTGTTTCGCGCGATGATGCCCGCGGCGGAGAATGCCTCAGCGCCCGTGGTCGCAACGCCGGAGGGGGCGGGAGACACCGCGCGACCGCGTGATGTCGTCGGTGCCCTCCTCGCGGATGGGAATGGCAAGGCCCCCGAATCTGCGGACGATCCGCGGAAGCCATCTCTGATTGCGACGGGAGCATTTGTTGAAGATGCTCCGACTGTGGCCCCGGGGGCTTCGATTCTTCCGGACCAGAAGAGTGCCGTCGGTGCGGGCATGGAGGATGTTTCAGGGACAAATGAAACATCAAAGAGAGACGTCGCGGCGTTCCGCGCCGAAAGCGATAGGGATGCGGTTCGCAAGGGGGCCGATGTTTCGCCCCTCGCGACACCGGCCTCGATGACGCAGCTGGGGGCTTCGGTTCTCTCCGTTTCTGACGCAAACAGTCGCGGGGCTTCGATGGAGCCGGCCAGAATATCGGTTTCTGCCGCGGCGGCGCGTACGGAGACGACGGAGGGTCGCGACAATCGGTTCGCGGGTGAAGCGGAAGGGCTGGCTCACATCGAGCTCGATGTCGAGACAGGGAGGATGGGAGCTGTCGAGATCGGCGGTTCAAATTCCGGTCAGCCGCAAGCGAAGAATATGGCGGGGCGTGTATCGACGGCCTCGAACACTGGTGAGGACTTCGCCGCATACCGTGCGCTCGGCATTGAGCCACGTGTGACAGCGGGGGCGAGCCTGGCGGCTTCGCCGGAAACAGGGATGCCCCGTCTGCCGGACGACGGTTCGATGGTTCAGGAGGATGCGGCGCAGAAGGCGCAGGTCGGCGTTATCGCGACTCGCCTCACGGGGAAGGAGGGGGCTGTCGACGCGCGTGAGAATACGGCCTCGGCAGAGACGAGAACCGTTGGAGCCGACGCGGGAGCCAAATCCAAACTGCCTGATGTGTCGGCGCCAATGGGGGACATGGCTGGCGGGGCGGAGGGCCTCGTTCCACTGAAAGGACCGTCTGTCCAAGTCGATCAGGAGCAGAATCCGGTCGACATTCCGGTTCAGCAAGTCCCCACGAATCCCGTTTCCCTCTCCGAACACACAATGGAGGCCGAGGAAAACACAGGTTCTGATGGGGAACCCCCGGTTCGACGGGGGCGCTCCGAAGCCGTCCTGCCGGCGACCACAGGCATGGTCTCCGCCCCGGCATCCGGAACGGCGGAGGCCGTCGGGGCGTCGAGGCGCAGCGCAGATCTGACTGGTGCCGAACTCATGACCGCGCGTGCGGAATTCGTCCGTGCCTTGCAAAGTCTCGAGGAGCCCGTCGTTCTGCGGACCTTGCCGGAGCCGCCTTCTGTTGCCATGCCAAAATTGGACGGATCGGTCGAGGTCGCAGGCGAGGGCCACGCCGCCCCCTCCGGGGAGCAGATTTTCCGGACGCCCGCGCCCGAGGTCCGCGCCAAATCCGCCGCCGCGGTTACGGATGCTTTCTCGCCGGCCTTGGCGGCCAATATGACCTCCGGCGACAACACAAGGACGGCACAGATGCCGGATCTTCTAGCACAGGTGCCTGAGCCTGAGCCCCTGGCCCCCACGCGCGACGCCGCGCGCGTCGTGGCCTCCGATGCGGCGGAGACTGACCTGCGGGGGGCCGACATGCCTCTGAGCGCGGATGACAAGGAAATGCCCCGGGTTCCGATGTCGCATCGCCCCCTTTTGCAGGGGGACGGGCCGGATACGGGGGACGCCGAGAGCGGGTCTCCCGATTTGGAAGCGCCGCGGGAAAAGTCGGCGACGGCCCCCTCCTCCGGGCGAGAAACAGAGACGGGTGTCGCCGTGCAGCATTCGGCGCAAACGACGACCGGACCGCGTGAGGCCGTGGTTTCCACCTTGTCCCGGATCCCCGCCTCTTTCGGCGAGGCCGCACTGCTTTCCGGTAATGCCGGAAGCGAGGGCGGGGTGTCGGCGCATATGAGCCTCACCGGACATTCCGTGCATGCTTTGCAAGGCGAACGGCAGGCCGCTGCGACGGCCTCAGGTGTGAGCCAGCAGATCACGCAGGCCATGTCTGGATCTGGCGATCGTCCGGTCGAGTTGACGCTGTCGCCGGAGGAGCTGGGCAAGGTCCGGCTGACGCTGCACAGCCATGACGCGACGATCACCGTCGCGGTTCAGGCGGAACGCACGGATACACTCGATCTTCTGCGTCGCAACATCGACCTTCTCGCGCGGGACTTCCGCGAGATCGGTTATGGCGACGTCTCTTTCAGCTTCGGTGAGCAGGCGAGCGGGGGCTACAAACCGGATTCTTCGCTTCCAGACCCATATGCGGAGCGCGAATCCGATCCGGCGCCCCGCTTCCAGACGGCGTCTGTTGCCGTACTTTCCCCGGTTCGCGACCCTTCCGGCGGTCTTGATCTGCGCATGTAAAGGACACTTACGATGACCACAGTTTCCTCTGCCACGGCAACGACATCCTCATCCAGCTCGAGCACGGCCAGCGCAGCCGCGAACATCAGCTCGGACTATCAGATGTTTCTGCAAATGCTCACCACGCAGATGCAGAACCAGGATCCGACCAATCCGATCGACAGCACCGACTACGCGGCGCAGCTCGCCGCCTTTTCGCAGGTCGAGCAGCAGGTGCAGACGAACGAATTGCTGACCTCGCTCGTGACGCAGCTCGGGCTGATGGGGATGAGCGAATATGCCGGTTGGGTGGGCATGGAGGCGCGGGCTGCCGTGCCGGCCTATTACGATGGTACGAATGCGGTGACGCTTGCGCCGAACCCGGTGGTCGGGGCCGATCAGACGGTTCTGGTGGTGAGCGATGAATCGGGGAACGAGGTTTCGCGCCAGACGATCCCGGTCTCGACCGACACGATCGACTGGGACGGGACGGACAGCAACGGCAATGCGCTTTCCGCCGGCCTCTATTCCTTCAGTCTCGAAAGCTACAACAGCGGTTCGCTGCTCTCGACCGATACGGTCGACACCTACAACCGGATCGTCGAGGCGCAGGGCACCAGCGACGGTGCCGTGCTCGTGCTGCGCGGCGGTACGACGGTCGGAACGGGCGAGATCTCGGCGCTGCGGGAAGCCGACTGACGTCAGAGCATCACGCCGATGCCAACGCCAAGCACGAGCGCACAGACGACCGCGACGATGAGCAACGGCGTCCGAAGGCGGGGCTTCGCCGGAACCTTGGGCGCGGGGGCGACCTGACGTTCCAGCGCTGCCTGCAGGATCGCAGGAACACGCGGTCCGTACTGGCCGAGCACAAGCACCGTCCGGCGCAGATCGCGCAGCATCGCGCGGGGGCCAAGATTTTCTCGGATGTATTTCTCGACCACCGGGCGCGAGGCTTCCCAGATATTGATTGCGGGGTTGAGCGAGCGCGCGACGCCCTCGACCACCACCATCGTGCGCTGCAACAGGATCAGTTCGGTGCGGGTCTGCATGCCGAAGCGTTCCGTCACCTCGAAAAGATAGGAGAGCAGCCGCGCCATCGAGATTTGCGTGGCGTTCATCCCGAAGATCGGCTCACCCACCGCGCGCAGCGCCAGCGCAAATTCGTTCACGTCGCGGTCGGCGGGAACATAGCCCGCCTCGAAATGCACCTCCGCAACGCGCCGGTAATCGCGTCGGATGAAGCCCATCAGGATCTCGGCATAGACGCGACGGGTATATTCGTCGATCTGCCCCATGATGCCGAAATCATAGGCGATGACATCGCCGTTCGCTGCGACCTTGAGATTGCCCTGATGCATGTCGGCATGGAAGTAGCCGTCGCGCAGCGCGTGGCTGAGGAAGAGTTGCAGTACCCGTTCGGAGAGCGCGACGACGTCATGGCCTGCCGCCCGGATCGCCGCGGCATCGCCCATCGGCAGCCCTTCGGCCCAGTCGAGCACCATCACCTGCCGCCCAGAGAGCGCCCAGACCGGCGCCGGCACGCGGAAGCCGGCGTCATCCTTGGTATTCGCGGCGAATTGCGAGGCCGCGGAGGCTTCGAGACGCAGATCGAGTTCGCCCAGGACCACCCCTTCGAAATGCTTCACCACCTCGGTCGGTTTCAGCCGGCGGGAGGCCGGCGAGAGCCGCTCGATCATGCCTGCCGCGAAATGGAAGGCGTCGAGATCGCGGCGGAAGGCGCGTTCGATCCCGGGGCGTAGCACTTTCACGGCGACCTTCTCGCCGGTGTCGGCGAGCCGCGCGGCATGCACCTGGGCGATCGATGCGGCGGCGACCGGTTCGGAGAATTCGAGGAAGATCTCGTCGACCGGACGCCCGAGCTCCTCCGCGATCGTCGCCTTCGCGATCGCCGTGTCGAAGGGGGGCAGCTTGTCCTGCAGCACCCGCAGCTGATCGGCAAGCTCGTCGCCGACGACATCGGGGCGGGTGGAGAGCACCTGACCGAACTTGATATAGGCGGGGCCGAGCGCGGTGATTGCGCGGGTCACCGGCGGCAGCGCCGGATCGCCCTTGTAGCCCAGCCACTTGAACGGCCAACCCATCACCCGCGCGACGAGCCGCAGCCGCGGCGGTGCGTCAAGCGCCTCGAGCGCGACGCCCATCGCGCCCGAACGTTCGAAGGTCGCGCCGGTGCGGATCAGCCGCCAGATATTGTGAGGCCCCCGCATCTCAGACTTTCCAGCCCGAGTGCAGCGCGGCGATGCCCATCGAGAGGTTGCGATATTTCACCTGGTCGAACCCGGCCTCCCGGATCATCGAGGCGAAGATCTCCTGCGTGGGGAATTTGCGAATGGATTCCACGAGATACTGATAGCTGTCGCGATCGTTCGCCACCACCTTGCCCATCACCGGAATGACGTTGAAGGAATAGGCGTCATAAAGCGATTGCAGCATCTCGTTCGGGATCTGGCTGAATTCGAGCACCATGATCCGCCCGCCGGGGCGCAGCACGCGATAGGCCTCGCGCAGTGCGTCGGGGATCCGCGTGACGTTCCGGATCCCGAAGGAAATCGTGTAGACGTCGAAGGTGTTGTCCTCGAAGGGCAGCGCCATCGCATCGCCCACGACCCAGCTCAGCCGCTCGGCCATGTCTTCGGCCTCGGCGCGCTTCTGCCCCTCGATCAGCATCGACTCGGTCATGTCGCAGACCGTTGCGGTCGCCCCCGGCGCGCGCTTGAGGAAGCGGAAGGCGACGTCGCCGGTGCCCCCCGCCACGTCGAGCAGTTTCTGCCCCGGCCGCGGCGCGAGCCAGTCCATCATCGCATCCTTCCAGATCCGGTGAATGCCGAGGCTCATCAGGTCGTTCATGATGTCGTATTTCGAGGCGACGCGCGAGAACACGCCATGCACCATCCCCGCCTTCGCATCCTCGTCCACCGTCTGGAAGCCGAAATGCGTGGTCTTGCCCTGCTCGTCTGTCATGGTCTCTTGCCGTTCCCGAAAACTCCCCCTTCTTATAGGAGCCCCTGCGGCCAAGACAATGCGACAGGAACGAAGATGCCAGAACTGCCCGAGGTGGAAACCGTGCGCCGGGGTCTCGCCCCCGCGATGGAGGGGCGCCGTATCGAACGCGCCGAGGTGAACCGGCCCGACCTGCGCTGGCCGCTGCCCGAGCGGATGGCCGAGCGGATCACCGGCGCGCGGGTCGAACGGCTGCGGCGGCGCTCGAAATACATCCTCGCCGATCTCGATACCGGCGAGAGCCTGCTCATTCACCTTGGGATGTCGGGGCGGATGCTGGTGTCGGGCGTGATGCTCGGCGATTTCCACCTCGATCATCCGGCGCCGCAGAAACACGACCATGTCGTGCTGACGATGGAGGGCGGGGCACGCGTCACCTTCAACGATGCGCGGCGGTTCGGCGCGATGGATCTCGTGCGCACCGATCGCGAGGCGGCGCATTGGCTGCTCGCCGGCCTCGGCCCCGAACCTTTCGGCAACGAGTTCAACGAGGATTACCTCGTCGCCCGGCTGAAGGGGAAGGCCACGCCGATCAAGGCGGCGCTGCTCGATCAGGGGATCGTCGCCGGCCTCGGCAATATCTACGTCTGCGAGGTGCTGTTTCGCGCAGGCATCGACCCGCGCCGGCAGGCGGGGCGTATTGCCGCGGCCCGCATCGCGCGCCTCGTGCCGCTGATCCGCGAGGTGCTGAGCGAGGCGATCGCCGCGGGCGGCTCGAGCCTGCGCGACCATCGCCAGGCCTCGGGCGAGCTTGGCTATTTCCAGCACGCCTTCCGCGTCTACGACCGCGAGGGCGAGCCCTGCACCACCTGCGGCACGCCGCTCAGGCGCATCGTGCAGTCGGGGCGCTCGACCTATTTCTGCCCGCACTGCCAGAGGTGACGCGGATGCTGCGCATGCGAGAAGGTCTTGATAATCGCACGCAGCCTGTTACGACTCCGGCTCACCACAAGGAAAGGCAAAGCCAGATGGCCTACCAGACCCTGATCGTCGAGATCGAAGACTATGTCGCTCTGATCCGGCTCAATCGCCCCGAGGCCCTGAACGCGCTGAACACCATGCTGCTGGGTGAGCTCGCCGATGCGCTCGCGGCGGCGGACAAGAACGACAAGGTGCGTTGCATCGTCATCACCGGTTCGGAAAAGGCCTTCGCGGCCGGCGCCGATATCAAGGAGATGTCGGAGCAGAGCTTCGTCGACATGTACATGAAGAATTTCTTCGGTCCGGAGACCGAGGGCATCCTCAAGACCCGCAAGCCGGTGATCGCCGCGGTGGCGGGCTATGCGCTGGGCGGCGGCTGCGAACTCGCGATGATGTGCGACTTCATCATCGCCGCGGAAAACGCCAAGTTCGGCCAGCCCGAGATCAACCTCGGCGTCGTCGCCGGCATGGGGGGCACGCAGCGGCTGACCCGTTTCGTCGGCAAGTCGAAGTCGATGGACATGCATCTGACGGGCCGCTTCATGGACGCCGCCGAAGCCGAACGTTCGGGCCTCGTGAGCCGCGTCGTGCCGCTCGCGCAGCTGATGCCCGAGGCGATGGGCGCCGCCCACAAGATCGCCGAGAAATCGCAGCTCAGCGCGATCACCGCGAAGGAATGCGTCAACGTCGCCTATGAGACGACGCTGGTCGAGGGCGTCCGCTTCGAGCGCCGCGCCTTCTACTCGCTGTTCTCGACCGAGGATCAGAAGGAGGGCATGGCCGCCTTCCTCGAAAAGCGCGAGCCGCAATTCCGCGACAAGTAAGGCGGTCCCGCCGAAAGGGCTTTCCTTTCGGCGGGTTTTGCCCTAAGAGCCCCCCTCACATGCGCGTGGAGCCCGCTCAGGCTAGAATCAACCGGTTCGCTGGGACGACCGGGCTTTGGTGCGCAATCGATATGCAACCGACCCGGTAAAGAGACAGATCCATGGCCAATACGCCCCAGTCCAAGAAACGCGCCCGTCAGAACGAGCGTCGCAACGACATCAACAAGGCGCGTCGTTCGCGCATCCGCACCTACCTGCGCAAGGTCGAAGAAGCGATCGCCTCGGGCGACGCCGAAGTCGCGAAGGCGGCCCTCACCGCGGCGCAGCCGGAACTGGCGCGCGGCGTCACCAAGGGCGTCCTGCACAAGAACACCGTGTCGCGCAAAATGTCGCGTCTTGCCGCGCGCGTGAAGGCGCTGGCGAACTGATTTCAACCGGTCCTGCGACCGGTTTGCTGAAAGGCGCCCGATCCGGGCGCCTTTTTTCACATCTGAATTAATCTTTTTATTTCAATGGATTGCGCCGCCCTGTTGCGGCTTTGCCGATGCCGGGAGATTCGCGGAAGGGAATCGAGCGTCAAGCGCGAAGTTCGGTTGCGCCTCTGCCGGGGCGCTTGCTAGCTTCACCCTGCGATTCACGTCGCCTTGGGGGACATGACGCATTCGAGAGCGCCGGAGCAGGCGAAACGTCTGCCACGACAAGGAAAAAAGCCGGAGGTTCCGGTCTCGAGAATGCGAATCCGATTCGAGGGGCTTCTGCGCCCCGACTTCGGCAGGTGATGCCTTGCCCGGTTTTCCGGGCTCGTTGCCGTGTCTCATGCAAACGCCGGCCTCTGGGCCGCGCGGCGGGTGACGTGTGTCTCGCGGATGTGTGTGTAGGCGATAGGCAGAAGAATGACCGAAGAAACCTGGGGGCGGGCACGAAATGAACTTCTCAAGAGCATCGGGAAAAACAATTTCACCACCTGGATCGAACCGCTTCGCCTGATCGGGCTCGAGGGGGATATCGCCGTCTTCGAGGCGCCGACCCGGTTCATGCGCGACTGGGTGTCGCGCAATTTCGGCGAACCGATCCAGCGTGAGCTGCGCAAGACCGGCCTTTCGGTCGAGCGCGTCGAGATCCGCGTGTCCGAGCTGCGCCCGGTGCCGGCCGCCGAAGTCACCCGCCCCGCCCCGGCGCCTGCGCGCAAGCCCGCGCGCGCCAGCGATGACGCGGAGCTGCCCGGTGCGCCGCTCGATGCGCGTTTCACCTTCGACAGCTTCGTCGTCGGCAAGCCGAACGAGCTGGCTCATGCCGCTGCGCGTCGCGTCGCCGAAGGCGGGCCGGTCACCTTCAACCCGCTCTTCCTTTATGGCGGCGTCGGCCTCGGCAAGACCCACCTGATGCATGCGATCGCGCATGACCTGCAGACCCGCCGCCCCGATCTGCGCGTGCTCTACCTCTCGGCCGAGCAGTTCATGTACCGTTTCGTGCAGGCGCTGCGCGACCGTCAGATCATGGACTTCAAGGAACTGTTCCGCTCCGTCGACGTGCTGATGGTCGATGACGTGCAGTTCATCGCCGGCAAGGACAGCACGCAGGAAGAATTCTTCCACACGTTCAACGCGCTCGTCGATCAGGGCAAGCAGATCGTGATCTCCGCCGACCGTGCGCCGGGCGAGATCAAGGATCTGGAGGAGCGGATCAAGTCGCGGCTGCAATGCGGCCTCGTCGTCGATCTGCACCCGACCGATTACGAGCTGCGCCTCGGCATCCTGCAGACCAAGACCGAGGCCTATCGCGCCCAGTATCCGGGGCTGAAGATGGCCGATGGTGTGCTCGAATTCCTCGCGCATCGGATCACCACCAACGTCCGCGTGCTCGAAGGCGCGCTGACGCGGCTTTTCGCCTTCGCCTCGCTCGTCGGCAAGGAGATCACCCTCGATCTCGCGCAGGAATGCCTCAACGACATCCTCCGCGCCTCCGACCGCAAGGTCACGATCGAGGAGATTCAGCGCAAGGTGGCCGAGCATTACAACGTCCGCCTCTCCGACATGATCGGGCCGAAGCGCGTGCGCACCATCGCGCGGCCGCGGCAGGTGGCGATGTACCTGTGCAAGCAGCACACCACCCGTTCGCTGCCCGAGATCGGGCGTCGCTTCGGGGGGCGCGATCACACCACGATCATGCACGGCATCCGCAAGATCGAGGAGCTGATGGCGACGGACTCGCAACTGACCGAGGATATCGCGCTGCTGCGGCGGCTTCTCGAGTCCTGAGACCTTGACGCTTCGGCGAAAGCGGCCGAATGTCCAAAAAAACTTGTGCCGGGGGTGCGGGCTGCTACCCTCTCTGTCCCGGCTGCCGTGAGGGATGGATATGAAGATCAGCATCGAACGCGCCGCGCTCCTGAAAGCCGTGGCGCAGGCTCAATCGGTCGTCGAACGTCGCAACACGATCCCGATCCTCGCCAATGTGCTGATCGAGGCGGAGGGCGACACGGTTTCTTTCCGCGCGACCGACCTCGACATCGAGGTGGTCGACCGGGCGCCGGCGCAGGTCGAACGCGCGGGCGCGACCACGGTCTCGGCGGTGATGCTGCACGAAATCGTGCGCAAGCTGCCCGATGGTGCGCTGGTGCAGCTCACCGACGATCCGACCGCCGGGCGGATGACGATCCAGGCCGGCAAGTCGAGCTTCAACCTCGCCACCCTGCCGAAGGAAGACTTCCCGGTGATGGCGAGCTCCGAGTATTCGGCGAATTTCTCGGCCAAGGCCGGGGTGCTCAAGCGCCTGTTCGACAAGTCGAAATTCGCGATCTCGACGGAGGAGACGCGCTATTACCTCAACGGCGTCTACATGCATGTGGCGACCGGCGAGGATGGCCCGGTGCTGCGCTGCGTCGCGACCGACGGGCATCGGCTGGCGCGGATCGACGCTGCCCTGCCCGAGGGCGCGCAGGGCATGCCCGGCGTGATCGTGCCGCGCAAGACGGTGAACGAGCTGCGCAAGCTGCTCGACGATGACGACGCGCAGATCGCGGTTTCGGTGAGCGAGACCAAGGTGCGTTTCGCCACGCCGACGATCACCCTCACCTCGAAGGTCATCGACGGCACTTTCCCCGATTACTCGCGCGTGATCCCGATGGCGAACACCCGCCGGCTCGAGGTCGATGCCGCGGAATTCGCGAAGGCCGTCGATCGCGTGGCGACGGTGTCCTCGGAGCGGTCGCGCGCGGTGAAGCTCAGCCTCGATACCGACAAGCTGGTGCTTTCGGTCAATGCCCCCGATGCGGGCGCCGCCGAGGAGGAGCTCGTCGTGGCCTATGGCGACGAGGCGCTTGAGATCGGCTTCAACGCGAAATACCTGCTCGAGATCGCCTCCCAGGTCGATCGCGAGAATGCCGTCTTCCTGTTCAACTCCTCGGGCGATCCGACGCTGATGCGCGAGGGGAACGACACTTCGGCGGTCTATGTCGTGATGCCGATGCGCGTGTAAGGCGCGCGGCGGCCTCCGGCGGGAGTATTTTGACCAGGAAAATGAGGAAGCGATGCTGCGGGATCTGACGCTTCTGCAGTTTCGCTCGCATCGCCGCGCGCAGCTTGTCTTCGACGGGCGGCCGGTGGCGCTTTACGGGCCGAATGGGGCGGGCAAGACCTCGGTGATCGAGGCGGTTTCGCTGCTGTCGCCCGGGCGCGGGTTGCGGCGCGCCTCCGCCGAGGAGCTGATCCGGCGGCAGGAGGCGGTGGGATGGAAGATCCGTGCCACGCTCGACGAGAATGAGATCGAGACCTCCGCCCTGCCGGGGCAAAGCCGCAGCGTGCTGATCGACGACAAGCCGGCGCCGCAGGTGGCGCTTGGCCGGCTGGCGCGGGTGCTCTGGCTCGTGCCTTCGATGGACCGGCTCTGGATCGAGGGGGCGGAGGGGCGGCGGCGCTTTCTCGACCGGATGACGATGGCCTTCGTGCCGGCCCATGCGGAGGCGGTGGTCGCCTATGAAAAGGCGATGCGGGAGCGCAACCGCCTGCTCAAGGAGGGCGTGAGCGATGCCGCCTGGTATGGCGCGCTCGAGAGCCAGATGGCCGAGGCGGGCGCGGCGATCCGCGTGGCGCGGGTGCAGACGCTCGCGCGCCTCGCCGCGGCGCAGGCGGGGGCGGCGACGGCCTTTCCCTCGGCCGATCTCGCGATCACGGGCGATGATGCGGGCGATCTCGCGGCGGCCTGGGCGGGGGAGCGGCGGCGCGACATGGCGGCGGGGCGCACGCTCGAGGGGCCGCATCGTGCCGATCTCGAGGCGATCTATGCCGAGAAGGCGACGCCCGCCGCGCAATGCTCGACCGGTGAGCAGAAAGCGCTGCTGATTTCGCTGCTTCTGGCCAATGCGCGGGCACTTGCGGGGGAAACCTGCCTGCTGCTCCTCGACGAGGTCGCGGCACATCTGGACGCCGGGCGGCGCGCTGCGCTTTATGATGAGATCTGCGCGCTCGGGGCCCAGGTGATGATGACCGGCACCGGCGCGGAGCTTTTCGAAAGCCTCGGCGCCCGCGGCCAATACTGGCGGGTGACGGAAGAGGGCGGGATGTCGACGGTCACGGAGGTGGGGCCATGAGTTATCCGGTGCAGCGCGTGACGCTGATCACGCTTGGCGTGCGCAATCTCGCGCAGGCGCGCAGGTTCTACGAGGCGCTCGGCTGGGTGCCGAGCGAGGCGACCCCCGCCGTCGTCTTCTTCCAGATGCCGGGGATGGCGCTGGGTCTCTTCGGGCTCAAGGATCTCGCCGAGGACCAGGGGGTGAAGGAGGTGACGCTGGGCACAGGGGCGATCACGCTGGCGCAGAATTTCGCCACCGAGGCCGATGTCGACGCGGCCTTCGCCGCTGCGCTTGCGGCCGGGGCGAAAGCGGTCAAGCCGCCCTCGCGCGCCCATTGGGGCGGCTATTCCGGCTATTGGGCGGACCTCGACGGCCATGTCTGGGAGGTGGCGCGGAACCCGTTCTGGCCGCTCGATCCGGACGGGTCGCTGCATCTGCCGAAAGGCGCCTGAGCCCGCTAAATCTTGTGGCCTGGGCGTGACATTCCCGCGTCGAACCCCTATAAATCGTCATCGTTTTGCAGGATAGGCGCGGATGACCGAGACCAACAACAATAAAGCCGAGTACGGCGCGGATTCCATCAAGGTTCTCAAGGGCCTGGAGGCCGTTCGCAAACGTCCCGGCATGTATATCGGCGATACCGACGACGGCTCGGGCCTGCATCACATGGTCTATGAAGTCGTCGACAACGGGATCGACGAGGCGCTTGGCGGCTATGCGAACTACGTTGCCGTGAAGATCCATGCCGACAGCTCGGTTTCGGTGCGCGACAATGGCCGCGGTATCCCGGTCGACATGCACCATGAAGAGGGTGTTTCCGCGGCCGAGGTCATCATGACCCAGCTGCATGCCGGCGGCAAATTCAACAACACCGACGAGGGCGGCAACGCCTACAAGGTCTCGGGCGGGTTGCACGGTGTGGGCGTTTCCGTGGTGAACGCGCTGTCGGATTGGCTCGAGCTCAAGGTCTGGCGCAACGACAAGGTCTATTTCGCGCGCTTCGAGCATGGCGAATGCGTCGAGCATGTGCATGAGATCGGCGATGCGCCCGGCGAGAAGGGCACCGAGGTGCGCTTCATGGCCTCGGCGAAGACGACCTCGCCCGATGGCACGTTTTCCGATCTCGAATATTCCTTCAAGACGCTGGAAACCCGCCTGCGCGAGCTCGCCTTCCTCAATTCCGGCGTGCGCATCCTGCTCGAGGACGAGCGCCCCGCTGAACCGCTCAAGATCGAGCTGCATTACGAGGGCGGTGTTCGGGAATTCGTGAAATATCTGGATCGTTCGAAAACCGCGATGATCCCCGACCCGATCTACATGGTGGGCGAGGTCCGTGGCATCGGCGTCGAGGTCGCGCTGTGGTGGAACGACAGCTACCATGAGACGGTGCTGCCCTTCACCAACAACATCCCACAGCGCGACGGCGGCACGCACCTCGCGGGCCTGCGCGGGGCGCTCACCCGCACGATTACCAAATACGCGCAGGACAGCGGCATTGCGAAGAAGGAGAAGGTCGATTTCACCGGCGACGATGCGCGCGAGGGGCTGACCTGCGTGCTTTCGGTGAAGGTGCCCGATCCGAAATTCTCCAGCCAGACCAAGGACAAGCTGGTTTCATCCGAGGTCCGGCCCGCGGTCGAGAACCTGGTGAACGAGAAGCTCTCCGAATGGTTCGAGGAACACCCCGGCGAGGCGAAGCTGATCGTCGGCAAGATCATCGAGGCGGCATTGGCCCGCGAGGCGGCGCGCAAGGCGCGTGAACTCACGCGCCGCAAGACCGCGATGGACGTCGCGAGCCTGCCCGGCAAGCTCGCCGATTGCCAAGAGAAGGATCCGGCGCTTTCGGAAGTTTTCCTCGTCGAGGGTGACTCGGCCGGCGGCTCGGCCAAGCAGGGGCGCGAGCGCAAGAACCAGGCGGTGCTGCCGCTCCGCGGCAAGATCCTCAACGTCGAGCGCGCGCGCTTCGACCGGATGCTCGGCTCGGAGCAGATCGGCACGCTGATCACCGCGCTTGGCACCGGGATCGGGCGCGACGAGTTCAACATCGGCAAGCTGCGCTACCACAAGATCATCATCATGACGGATGCGGACGTCGACGGCGCCCATATCCGTACGCTCTTGCTCACCTTCTTCTTCCGGCAGATGCCGGAGCTGATCGAGCACGGCTATCTCTACATTGCGCAGCCGCCGCTCTACAAAGTCGCGCGCGGCAAGTCGGAGGTCTATCTCAAGGATCAGGCTGCGCTCGAGGAATATCTGATCGTGCAGGGCGTCGAGGGCGCCTGTCTGCGGCTTGGCGACGGCACCGACATCATCGGCGCCGATCTCACCCGCCTCGTGGAAGAGGCGCGGGTGATCCGCCGCATCCTGCAGGCCTTCCCGACGCATTACCCGCAGCGCATCCTCGAACAGGCGGCGATCGCCGGGGCGCTGGTTCCGGGGCAGGTCGACGCCGATGCGCAGGGCGTGGCCGATGCGGTCGCGGCGCGGCTCGATCTCGTCGCGCTCGAATACGAACGCGGCTGGACCGGACGTCCGACGCAGGATCACGGCATCCGCCTTGCGCGCGTGCTGCGTGGCGTCGAGGAGCATCGCGTGCTCGACGGTGCGGTGCTGCGCTCGGGCGAAGCGCGGCGTCTGTCGCAGTTCACCAAGGATCTGCACGAGACCTACGGCACCCCGGCGCGGCTGATCCGCAAGGACCGCGAGCAGCTGATCTACGGGCCGCTCGACCTGCTTGCGGCGATCCTGTCGGAGGGCGAAAAGGGCCTCACGCTGCAGCGCTACAAGGGGCTTGGCGAGATGAACCCGGAGCAGCTTTGGGAAACCACGCTCGACCCTTCGGCGCGCACGCTTCTGCAGGTGAAGATCGACGATGTGGCCGAGGCCGACGACATCTTCACCAAGCTGATGGGCGACGTTGTCGAACCGCGGCGCGATTTCATCCAGCAGAACGCGCTCAGCGTCGAGAACCTCGATTTCTGAGCCGGCTTGCCGGCGCGCCACGGCGCGCTAGCTGAGCCGCGAGGAGGAGCGATGACCGAGAGCCGCAAGATCGAAGAGGCGATGACCCGTGCCGAGGCCGCGGGTCAGGGCCATGTGCCGAACCCCGCCGATCCGCGGCTGTTTCGCGATGCGCTCGGCCGTTTCGCGACCGGGGTGACCGTGGTCACCACCTGCGAGGCGGGCGGTGCGGCGCCGGTCGGCATCACCGTGAACAGCTTCGCCTCGGTCTCGCTCGACCCGGCGCTGGTGCTCTGGTCGGCGGCGCGTTCCTCGATGCGGCATCGCCATTTCACCGCGGCGCAGGCCTTCGCGATCCATGTGTTGGGCGCCGATCAGCGCGATCTCGCAAAGCGCTTCACCGGCACCGGGGCGGGCTTCGACGGGCTCGAGCATCACCGCAACGAGGCGGGCGTGCCGCTGATCGACGGCGTTCTCGCGCGCTTTGAATGCGTCACCGAGGCGACGCATGAAGGTGGTGATCACACCATCATCATCGGTCGGGTGACGCGGTTCTGCCTGTGCGAAACGGGCGAACCGCTGACCTTCTTCGCCGGTCAATACGGCGGTTTCTCAAGGGTTTAACGCAGCGCCGCGATCTGGCTGGCGAGTTGTGCGAGGGCCTGAGATTGCGCCTGCGCGATCGCTCCGGCGCCCGCGCCCGCAAGCGGCACGGAAATGTCGAAGCGCCGCACGGTATCGCCGCCCGCACCCATCACCGGGCTGACGTAATAGCTGCCCGCAAGCCGCACGGCGCCCTTGTCGGTGGCGAGGAACTGCTCCACCCGCACCTCGATCCGCCGGTCGGGCCCGCCCGAGAGCGGCCAGGGCTCGGCGATCACCGTCGCCCCGGACACCGCCGAGATCTCGCGCGCGAGCGCGAGCGTCACCGCGCGCGGTGGATCGTCGGCCCAGATCTCTTTCGGCGTCGAGCGCAGCGCGCCATCGGCATCCTTCCAGGTGATCTCCTGCCCGGAGGCATATTGCGGCAGCGAAACCTCGCGCAGCTCGGCCTGACCAAGCCGGTTCGGCAGGCTTTTCGCCGCCGGCTCCGGGTCGATCGTGTAGCGCGCGGTATCGAGCGGGTTCGAGCAGGCGGCGAGTGCCAGCAGCGTCAGAACAAGAGCAGTGTGTTTCATGTCCCCTCCTCTCAGCGCCCGAGAATGAAGGCACGGGGGTTGCGTTCGATCATCCGCGCGAGCGCGCCGAAAGAGGCCGTGGCCCGGCGCAGCTCGCGCATCGTATTGAGCATCTCGTCGCTGAAGGCGGAGCGCTCGCCATAGGTGGCGACCAGCGCCTGCGCCTGGGTGACGAGGCTTTCGAGCTTGGCGGTGAGTTCGGGCAGCCGGTCGGAGGCGTCGGAAATCGCCCCCGCCGCGTCCTGTGCCGCGACGAGCGTGCCGTTGAGCTTTTCGGCCGCACCGCCCTTGCGCAGCTCCTCGAGCAGCGCGGCGGTCTGTTCCAGCGTGTCGGAGAGCGCCTTCGGCAGCCGCTCGGCATCCTTCGTGCCAAGCATCCCGCGCAGATCGGCGATCAGCCCGTCGACGTTCTTGCCGATATCCTCGAGCGGCATCTGCGAGACCGCCTGCGCCGCCTTGTCCGCGGAATCGAGCGTCTCGTGCAGCCCGTCGATTTCCTCGAGGAAGCTCGTCGCGGCCTCGGTCACCGCATCCACCGCCGTCACCGTCTTCGAGGCGGCATCCTGCTTGTTCAGCTCGGCGACGAGGGTCTGCGTCTGATCGAGCAGGCCCGAGAGATTGCCCGGGATCTTCCGCGTCTCCTCGCTTTCGGCGATCGCCGAGACCGAGTCGAGCGTGCGGATCGCGGAATTCATCAGATCCTCGATCGGCAGCTTGTCGATGCGCTTGAACACGTCCTTCGCCGAGGCGGCGATGTCGTTTTCCGCGGCGGGTGCGGTCGGAATCGTCGGATAGGGTTCGGCGTCGAGCCCCATCGCCCCGGCGGGCATGTCCTTCAGATCGGTCAGCTCGACGACCAGCGTCGTGCCCAGAAGCCCGGTGCCGGCGACGCGCGCGCGCAGCCCGTTCTTCACCTCGTCGGAGAGGAAATCGGTGACGATCGCCTTGTCGGTGTCGCGCGCGAGGCCGAGGCGCTCGGGCGAAAGCGCGATCACCACCTGCTGTTGCGCATAGCGCGTGCCCATGCTGTCGGTCTGCACCTTGATCGCGATATCGGTGACCTCGCCCGCCTCGACGCCGCGGAACTGCACCTTCGCGCCGCGTTCGAGCCCGTTGATCGCCTGATCGAAGAGCAGCGTGTAACGCGGGGGATCGACGATCTCTGGGCCGAAGATCGAGGATTTCGCCGCGTCGGCACTGGGATAGAGGCGGAAGGCATGGCCGTTCTCGACGATGCCGCCACCGGTCGCGAGCGTGTCGAATTCGACGCCGCCCTGCACCAGCGTCGCGAGCGAGCGCATGTCGAGGCTGACGCCGCTCGGCCCGAGCGAGACGGAAATGCCCGAGGTGTCCCAGAACCGCGTCGCGGTGGTCAGCCGCTTGTCATGCGGTGCCTCGATGAAGGCGTCGACGGTGACGCCCGAGTCGCTGTCGTTCAGGCGCAGGTTCTGGATATGGCCGACGGTGACGCCGCGAAAGAGCACCGGCGCCCCTTCGGCAAGGCCCCCGGCGTCCTCGGAGCGCAGCTCGACCACGGTGCCCTTGGTCGGGTCGGGGGCGACGGGCATCTTGTCGAGCCCCTTGAAGACGGTCTGCTCGCCATTTGGTTTCGCATCCCACCAGCCCTCGATGAAAGTGCCCGAAAGCACCGTGTCGAGCCGCGAGATCCCCTGCGCCGAGACCTGCGGCCGCACCAGCCAGAAGCGCGCGTCCTTGTCGATGAAGCGCGCGACATCCTTGTCGACGCGCACCGAGATCCGCACCGAGGTGAGATCGGCGTTGAAGCCGACCTTCTCGACCTTGCCGACCTCGACCTCGCGGAATTTCAGCGGTGTTTCGCCGGGGGTGATGCCGGTGGCATCGGCGAAGTCGATCTCGATCAGCACGCCGCGGTCGGCATAGGTCCGCCAGGCGACGCCGAGGGTGATGGCGAGCGCAAGCAGCGGCACCAGCCAGATCACCGAAAGCCGGGTCCAGATCGGGTCGCGTGCGGGGCGGATTTGCAGCTCGGCGGGCTCGGGAGAATCGGTCATCGGTCTTTCGTTACTACGGGCCCGCGCCAGATCAGTCGCGGATCGAAATTTTGCGCGGAGAGCATGGTGAATGCAACCGAAAGCGCGAAGGCGGCGGCGGCCGGCCCCGGATGGATCGAGGCGACGAAGCCGAGCTGCACCAGCGCGGACAGGATCGCGACGACGAAGACGTCGATCATCGACCAACGGCCGATGAATTCGACCACCTCGAAAAGCGCGAGATGGCGGTGCCCGCCGGCGCGGCGCTCGGTGCCGACGGCGAGGGCGAGGAAGGCGATCGCGAGGAATTTTCCGATCGGGATCAGGATCGAGGCGAGGAAGATGATCCCCGCGACCCCCCAGTTGCCGTGGCGCGCAAGCTCGACCGCGCCGCCGAGGATGGTGTTCTGCTGCGATCCGGTGAGGGTTGCGGTGCGCAGCATCGGAAAGAGATTGGCCGGGATGTAGAAGATCAGCCCCGCCGCCCACCAGGCCCAGACCTTCTGCAGGCTGGCGGTGTCGACCGCATGCAGCGTGGCGCCGCAGCGGCCGCAGCGCGCCGTGCCCCGCGGCCAGACCCGGCCGCATTGGGTGCAGCCGGTCAGCCCCGCGTCGGTCGCGGTCAGGATCGGATGCGGCTCGCTCATTTCCGCCCGATCTCCTCCCAGATCGTCCAGTCGCTGAGGAAGGCGTTCTTCAGCACGGTGACGATGATGAGGGCGCAAAAGGCCCAGAAGGCCGGGCCGAAGGAGATCGTCGCGAGGCCGCCGATCTTCACCAGCGCGACCGCGGTGCCGATGATGAAGATCTCTGCCATCGACCAGGGTTGCAGCACCTCGGAAAAGCGGAAGGCGAGGGCGGCGTGGGGCCAGGCCCGGCGCCCGTTGGCAAGCGGCCAGAGCGTGTAGATCAGCGCGGCGAAGCGCGCGATCGGCAGCGCCACGATGGCGAGCAGGACGGCGAGCGAAAGCGGGGCGAGCCAACCGTCGGAGAAGGCGAGGGCGACCTCGAAGATCGAGCTCGCATGGCTCAGCCCGCGCGCCGAAATCGTGAGGAAGGGAAAGAAGATCGCGGCGATCATCAGGATCATCGCGGCGAAGGCGAGCGCCACGACATGCAGGAAAGAGCGCGTGCGCGGGGTGATCAGCAGGCTGTGGCAGCGCGCGCAGGTCGCGCTTTCGCTCTCCGCGATCGCGTGCCGATGATGCAGCGCATCGCAGCGCGGGCAGGCGATCAGATCGTCGGGATCGAGAGGGGCATGGGGGACCACGTCGGACATGGCGCCAAGATAGCCTCGGCGCGGCGCGTCGCAAGGCGCTGTGGCGATGGCGCCGGAAATAATGCGGATTTTAGCCTTTAACAGGCCCTTAAGCCGCAGGTGCTAGACCGGACGACGGGTGAAAATGAGGTGGTGGGATGGGCACGCGCGACAACGCGGCGCCGGTCATCATCAAACGGAAGAAGGTCGTCGGCGGCGACGGGCACCACGGTGGGGCGTGGAAAGTGGCCTATGCCGACTTCGTCACGGCGATGATGGCCTTCTTTCTCTTGATGTGGCTGTTGAACGCGACGACCGAAAAGCAGCGCAAGGGTATTGCGGACTATTTCAATCCGACGATCCCGATCAACCGGATCTCGGGCGGGGGCGAGGGCGCCTTCGGCGGCGACTCGGTCTTTTCCGAAGAGGAGATCGCGCAGACCGGCACCGGTGCCACCGCGCAGCGCCCGACCGAGGAGCGCCAGGCGCGCGGCTCGAGCGGCACCAGCGCGACACCGCAGGATGAGGAAAAGGCGCAGTTCGACAAGACCGCGCGCGACCTCGAGAAGATGCTGATCGGCGTCGGCGGCGAATCGATGGCGAGCAGCAAGCTGGCGCGCCATATCGTCACGCGCGTGACCGACGAGGGGCTGATCGTCGAGTTCTTCGACATCGAGGACGAGCCGCTTTTCGCGCCCGACAGCGCCACGCCCGAGCCGATTCTCGACGAGATCGCGCAGATGCTCACGCGCGTCTTCGGCCTGGCCAGGAACAACGTGGCGATCAATGGCTATACCCGCGCCTATCCCGCGGTGCTCAAGGTCAATCCGGTGTGGGATCTCTCGACGGAGCGCGCGCAGGCGATGCGCCAGTTGCTCGAGGGGGATGGTTTCGACCGGATGCGGATCGAGCGGGTTTCCGGCTTTGCCGATCGCAAGCCGGCCGATCCGGTGCCGATGGCGATCCGCAACAACCGTCTCGAGCTGATTCTGCTGCGCAACGGGCGCTGAGTGTCGGGAGAAATCTGTAGGATTTTAGGTGTTAGGCTGATCTTAACGCCGGGTGCGGCACTCTGCAGGCTGATCGAGGGACACAGCAGCAGAAAGGCGCTTTCATGTCCATTTCTTCTTCGCTTAACGCGGGGGTCGCCGGTCTGGCGGCGAACGCCACGCGCCTTGCGACGATTTCCGACAACATCGCCAACTCCGGCACCTACGGCTACAAGCGGGCGACGGCGGATTTCGAGAGCATGGTGCTCAATCAGGCGCGCAGCGCCGGCACCTATTCCGCCGGTGGCGTGACCGCCTCCACCAGCCGGCTGATCGACGAGCGCGGATCGCTCGTCTCGACCACGAACGCGATGGATATCGCGGTTTCCGGGCGCGGCTTCCTGCCGGTCGCGACCACGGCCTCGCTCGACAACACGACGGGCGACCAGCCGCTGATGATGACCACGACGGGGTCGTTCCACACCGATGCCGATGGCGTGTTGCGTACCGATTCCGGCCTCGTGCTGCTCGGCTGGCCGGCGAATGCGGATGGCTCGATATCGACGATGCCGCGTGACACGATTTCCGGGCTCCAGCCGGTCGTGATCAATGCGAATCAGACCGCCGGCGATCCGACCTCGGTGATGAACCTCGGCGTCAATCTGCCTGCAACCGACACGGATTCGGATGCAAACGGCGATACCCTTCCGCTGTCGATCGAATATTTCGGAAATCTCGGAACGTCGGAGACGCTTCAGGTTTCCTTCACGCCGACCATCCCGGCTTCCGGTTCCTCGAACGAATGGACGATGGTGATCCGCGATTCCGCGACGATCGACGATCCGGCGACGGCGGCCGACGAAAGCATCATGGGAACCTATACGCTGACCTTCGACAACACGAGTGTCAACGGCGGCACCCTCTCGAGCGTCGTCCCCGATGCGTCGAGCCCGGCCTATGATGCCACGACGGGCACGCTGAACCTTTCGGTGGCGGAGGGGCTTCAGAACATCACGCTCACCATCGGCAAGATCGGCGACACCAATGGTCTGACCCAGCTTTCCGACAGTTTCGCTCCGACCTCGATCACCAAGGACGGCTCTCCTGTCGGCAATCTCACGGCCGTCGAGATTGACGAGAACGGCTATATCAAGGCGACCTACGACACCGGCTTCATCCGGACCGTCTATCAGGTCCCGCTCGTCGATGTGCCCAATCCGAACGGCCTGACCTCGCTCGACAACCAGACGTTCCAGGTCTCCTCGACCTCCGGATCCTTCTATCTCTGGGATGCGGGCGACGGCCCGACCGGTACGGTGGAAGGCTACGCCCGGGAGGGATCGGCGGTCGATGTCGCGCAGGAGCTGACCAACCTGATCCAGACGCAGCGCGCCTATTCCTCGAATGCCAAGGTGATCCAGACCGTGGATGAGATGCTGCAGGAAACGACGAATATCAAGCGCTGATCCCGGCGCGCTGAGAGGAGTTGAGCGATGAGTATGTCGAGTGCGCTGAACAATGCCGTGTCGGGGCTGACGGCATCGTCCCGAATGGCAGAGATCATCTCCTCGAACACGGCCAATGCGATGACCGAGGGTTACGCACGCCGCGAGCTGTCGCTCTCCTCGGAAACACTGGGTGGCGACGGGGGAGGGGTGCGCATCCTCGGCGTCAACCGGGTCGTCAATGAATCGTTGCTTCAGGACCGTCGCATCGCCGATGCGGAAGCGGCGAATACGACCGCTCGAACCGACTTCTACAGCCGTTTCGAAAGTGCCCTGGGGGATCCCGAAACCCAGGGATCGCTTTCCTCTCTGATGTCGGAGCTCGAAGGATCCCTGATCGAGGCGGCCAGCATGCCCGACAGCACGGCGCGGCTCACGACGGCCGTGAACGCGGCGGGAAACGTGGCCGACAAGCTCAACACGATCGCGGATGACCTGCAGCAGGTGCGCCTTGATGCCGATCACTCGATCGCGGATCAGGTCAGTACGCTGAACGACACGCTGCAGAAGATCGAAGTCCTGAACCGTACGATTACCTCGGAAATTTCGGTCGGCAACGATGCGGCTGGGCTGATGGATCAGCGCCAGGCACTGGTTGATCGTATCGCCGAGATCGTTCCGGTTCGCACCGTAGCACGCGATAACAATCAGATTGCGCTCTACACGACGGGTGGAGCGATTCTGCTCGACGGCTCCGCGTCCGAGGTCGGTTTCACGCAAAGCGGCGTGATGAATGCCGACATGACCATCGAGTCGGGCGCCCTGTCCGGTCTCACCCTGAACGGACATCCGATTTCGTCGAGCGATGACGGCGCCTTCGGGGGCGGCACGTTGGGGGCGGCTTTCGCGGTGCGGGACGAACTTGCGCCCGCGGCTCAGGAACAGCTGGACGCCGTGGCGCGGAATTTGATCGAGCGCTTCGCCGATCCCTCCGTCGACAGCACGCTGGCGAGTGGCGATGCAGGGCTTTTCACCGACGGCGGAGGTGCCTTCGATCCGGCGAACGAAACCGGCCTCGCCGGGCGTATCCAGATCAATGCGATCGTCGACCCGGCGCAGGGCGGAGAGGTCTGGCATCTGAGGGATGGTATTGGTGCAACGTCTGAAGGGGCGGTGGGCGATGCATCGCTCCTGAATGCACTTTCAGGGGCATTGTCCGAAGCCTTCACGCCCGCGTCCGGTGGGTTTGGCAGCGCATTGCGGAGTGCGTCGGGGCTGGTCGCGGATCTGCTGTCCTCGGCGTCCGCGAAACGGCAGTCTTCGGAGCTCGATCAAAGCTATGCCGTCGCAAGGCAAGAGACCTTGACCGAGCTCACGCTCGCTGACGGCGTGGACACCGACTACGAGATGCAGATGCTGCTTAAGGTTCAGCAAGCCTATGCCGCGAATGCGAAGGTCATCACTGCAATCGACGAAATGATGCAGCGCGTTCTGGAGATGTGAGATGAACTACGTTTCCGTCGGGGATATGGCGCAAACCTATTTGTTGCGCCGCCACAATGTTCAACTCAAGACGACGATGTCGCGGTTGACGCAGGAATTGGCGTCGGGCGTGCAGCAAGACGTCGGGGCAGCCGTCAAGGGCGACTTCACCGCGCTGGCAGCGATCGATCGTTCTCAGAGACGCATCGATTCCTTCAGCCAATCCGCAAGCGAGGCCGATGTCTTCTTGAGTTCTCAGCAAGATGCGCTTGAACTCATTCAGAACCATGCTTCGCAGATCGGCGCGACGATGATTTCGTCGGCATCGACGACTCAGGCCAGCATGATCGATGCGGTGACCGGTGACGCTGCGCAGCGTTTCGCCTCGATCGTTTCCGCGCTGAACGTGAATGTCGCAGGGCGCTATGTGTTTTCGGGGAACACAACGGATACGGCGCCCTTGGGGGCTTCCGAGGACATCATTTCCGCCCTGTCGGGCGTGATCACGGGCATGACGAACGCAACGGATATCGTTTCCGCTGTCGATGACTGGTTCGACGCACCGACCGGTGGCGGGGGATTCCTCGATTTTTCCTATCACGGAAGTGACACGGCTCTTGCCCCGGCCCAAGTGTCCGAGACCGATCGGGCGGATCTTTCGCTTACGGCCGCGGATCCGAGTCTGCGCAATCTGCTGAAGGGATTTGCACTTGCGACATTGGTCTCTGAAAATCTGGTGCCCGACGACATCGATGTCCGCGCCACGCTCACGCGCGCGGCTGGCGAACAGATCGCGACGGCAGATGCAGAACTGACGACGGTTCGATCGGAGCTCGGTACCGTTCAGGAAATCGTTTCGGACGCTCAGGTACGAAACTCGGCCGAGAAGTCTTCTCTGGCGATCGCGAAGAACAAGCTGATCGGAATCGACGAATATGACAGTGCGACGGCGCTGGAAGCGGTGCAGACGCAACTCGAAACTCTTTACACCCTCACGGCTCGGCTGACGGGCCTGTCTCTCACGGATTATCTCTGATGCGTTTCGTGTTTGCGCTTCTGCTTGCCCTCCTGCCGGCGGTTTCATTATCGGCGCCGATCCGGATCAAGGATCTGGTCGAGTTCGACGGGGTGCGAGGTAATGACCTGGTTGGATACGGGCTGGTCGTAGGGTTGAACGGGACGGGAGACGGCATTCGCAACGCTCCGTTTACCGAAGAGATCATGTCCAATATTCTCGAAAGGCTTGGTGTTAACGTTACTGGCGAGCAGTTTCGTCCTAAAAACGTTGCGGCGGTGCTGGTGACGGCGAGTTTGCCACCCTTCGCACGGGCGGGGGGCCAGATCGACGTTACGGTGTCAGCAATCGGCGATGCAAAAAGTCTTCTGGGGGGAACCCTGGTGATGACCCCGCTCAATGCGGCGGATGGTGAGATCTATGCCGTTGCACAAGGCGCGATCATTGCCGGTGGGGCTTCCGTTCAGGGGCAGGGGGCGTCCGTCGTCCAAGGGGTGCCGACTTCTGGAATGATTCCGTCCGGCGCGCGCGTGGAACGGGAAATCGCTTTCGAACTGAATAGTCTTGGGACGATCCGTCTTGCGTTGCGCGAGCCGGACTTCACGACGGCTGGCCGGATCGAGCAGGCGATCAATCGCACTTTTGGCAAACGCGTCGCCACGATGCAGGACGCCGGCACAGTTTCGCTCGACATCGGGGCGGCGCATATGAGATCGGCGGCGCATGTCATCGGAAGAATCGAAAATCTTGATGTTGAGCCGGAACAAAAGGCGCGTGTTGTCGTGGATCAAAGGTCCGGGACGATCGTGATGGGTGAGGACGTGAGGATCTCGCATGTCGCTGTCAGCCAGGGAAATCTCACGTTGCGGGTTCAGGAGGCCCCGCTGGTTGTTCAGCCCAATCCCTTCGCGCGCGGCGAGACGGTTGTCGTGCCCAGAACCACGGCCTCGATCGAGCAGGCGCCAGGGACGCGCATGGCGGAAGTCACTGATACGAGCTCCCTTTCGGATGTTGTTGCGGGGCTCAACGCGCTTGGAGTGTCGCCTCGCGACATGATCGACATTCTCAAGAGTATTAGCGCCGCAGGTGCGCTCCATGCCGAGTTCGTCGTGAATTGAGTGCGGATCGGTCCGCTTGGCTGCGGGCGGATGGCCAATCGCGCGCGGGTTGGTTTCCCGGTCGTGCAGACAGGAGGGGATCACAGGCTGCTTGGGAGGCCTGACCTGTTCGACAAGAACAACCAGATGTGCGCGCTGGCTTGCCCTGTGTCATTCATCAAGCTGCGAGCTGGGCCCGGTTGGTGTTTACGTCGATCGGCGCAGTGGGAGCATGCGCCTGGCCCGAGGCGCTTCCATGTCGCGCGGGGATGGGGGCGATTGCGGTGGTCAGAGAGCCTACGCGCGGTTAGCTGGGGGCCGAAAGTCCTCGGTCGAGTTGGGGTGTTCGGCATTGTGGTCGACACTCCAAGCAATGATTGAGATCTGCGCAAGGGCGAGGTTGCGGATATGGCCTCGTTGAGAATTTCCTCCGGCGTCTGACCGTTGAAGCTTTCGACGAAGCCGTGTCTCGCATCGGATTGTCCGGCGCGATGCCGTGCCATTCAGTTTGGTGCGCGGCAGCGAAGGTTAAGATTGCGTTACTGACCAGTTCGGTGCTGCTATCGCTGACGATCATTCCGGGTTTGCTACGCCGCTCGATCAGGGTTGTCAGTTCACGTGCCACACGGCGTCCCGAGATTGAGGGGCCGGGATTGCCGCGAGGCACCTGCGGGCGACGTCGTCGACTACATTGAGCCTCTGGGCGCACTGACCATTGACGAGATCCAGAGACTCGCACGCATTAGGCCTCGCCTCGCCCAAGATCGGGTTCGCGTTCCGGCGCCCTCGCGCCGAGACTTCCGTTTGCGCACCTCGGTGTCGTCGAGAAAAAGTCCCCTGACTGTTTTCTAATCCTTCTCCATCCATGCGGTAGAGCAGACAGATCCTGTGGATTCCCGAAGGCGCCCTCGCGGCGCAACAGGACGAAGGCCGCCGATAACCGAACCGTAGACGTCCGTTACTGTGTTCTCATAACTGCGCGAGCGGAATCGTGCCCAGTTTAATTCGCGGCGGCCTGTAATCCTCGGTGGAAAAACCGCGGGCGAGATCATGATCTCTTCATCGCCTGGGCATTTGTGCCAACGCGCCGCATGTGTTGTCCTGCAGGCGACCGAGAATTATGCCCATGCCCTCCCCCGCCCGGCTGAACCACGATCCCGGCGCGGCGAATCTCCTCGACCAGTGCCGTCTCTGGATCGGCGGCGTTCGCCACGATCCCGGCCCCGCACCAGCATGTCGGTCAACTTCGGGGGCACTCCACACCTGCGGTGTCCCGTGTCTGTGGCGACAGGTGAACATCGGCCATGCCAGCAGGGTAAGGGCTGTGCCTGATCCCCTCCACCTCGTGGACGGCGGCGGCTTGCGGCTCGGACAATCCGGTGGTGCAGGCCGCCGTTGAGGTGATCGCGGGGCGTGGTTGATGCCGAGGATCAGGGGCCGCGTGGGCCTTCCCGGTTCGCTGCCTGCCTCCTGGCGATACCGCGGAGACGCACCGGTCAGCCCTTCGTCCGCGGGCCTCGGGCGTAGACGTCCTCGTAGCGCACGATGTCGTCCTCGCCGAGATAAGCGCCGGTCTGCACCTCGATCAGCACCATCGGCAGCTTGCCGGGGTTCTCCATCCGGTGCACGGAGCCGAGCGGCACATAGATCGACTGGTTCTCGGTCACCAGTTGCACCTTGTCGTCGACCGTCACCTTGGCCGTGCCCTGCACCACGATCCAGTGCTCCGAGCGGTGATGATGGCTTTGCAGGCTCAGGCTCGCGCCCGGGTGCACGACGATGCGCTTGACCTGGAAACGCTGCCCGAGGGCCAGGGTTTCGAACCAGCCCCAGGGGCGGTGATCCTTCGGAAAGTGCACCGCTTGCCCGGCACCCTTGGCCTGGAGCGCCTCGATCGCGAGCTTCACATCCTGAGAACGGCTCATGTCGGCGACCAGGACGGCATCGTCCATCGCGACCGCGATGATGTTGTCGAGCCCGATACCGACAAGCTCGACCCCCTCGCTCTCCGAACGCAGCAGGCTGTTGGTGCAGTCGATCGCAGTGGCCGCGCCGGCAAGCCCCACCTCGGCGCGATCGCGCGGCCCCTCTTCCCAGACTGCATCCCAGCCGCCCATATCGGACCAGGCGCCGCGATAGGGAGCGGCGGAAAGATTGGGCGCATGCTCCATCACGGCATAGTCGAGCGACACATTGGGGGCCTTCGCCCAGGGCCCGGGCGCGAGGCGCAGGAAGCCCAGATCCGTCTGCGCCGCCGCGAGAGCCGCCTGCACCGGGGCGAGAACTTCGGGCGCATGGGCCTCGAAGGCCGCGATCATATCCGCGGCGCGGAACAGGAAGATGCCGGCGTTCCAGAGGTAATTGCCCGCCGCCAGCATCGCCTCCGCGTGCGCCTTCCGCGGCTTTTCGACGAAGCGCGTCAGCGCCACCGGCGCGCCGCTGTCATCGGGCAAGGCCGACAGCTCGAGATAGCCATAGCCGGTTTCGGGCCGGGTGGGCGTGATGCCGAAGGTCACGATGCGGTGCTCGGCCACTGCCTCGAGGCCGCGCATCACCGTCTCGCGGAAGCCCGCAGGATCGGGAATGGCGTGATCCGAAGGCGCGACGAGGAGCACCGCCTCGGGATCGCTGCGCAGCAGAAAGAGCGCCGCGGCCAGCACGGCGGGGGCGGTGTTGCGCCCCTCCGGTTCGATGATCACCGCACCCGGATCAATGCCGACCGCCGCCAGCTGCTCGGTCACGATGAAACGGAAGTCTGAATTCGTCAGCACCAGCGGCGCGGCGAAGCCCTCGCCCGCAAGCCGGAGCGCCGAGGCCTGGAACAGCGTTTCATTGCTCAGGAGCGGCACGAATTGCTTGGGATAGCTCTTGCGGGACAGGGGCCAGAGGCGCGTACCGGAACCGCCACACAGGATCGTTGGATATATCATTCAGCGCCCGCCAGCAGTGTTTTTCTAGAAAAACCATAAATGCTGCATTGCCACAATTCCTAACTTCCGGCGTGCGCCGGGCGGGCCGACATTTCCTGCGCCTCAGGAACGGGGTGGAGTTTCATGGGGGGCGAAAGCCCTCACCGGCGCGGACGATTTCTCGGCTTCGGAGCGCGTGCGGCGGGCGGCAGCGGCAGCACGAATTCCACGCCTTCGACCACCAACAGAGACGCGACGGCGTGATCGCGCTGAAGAGAAGGGGCGCCGATCGGGCGCCCCTTTCGCTATCCGGCTCAGTTCGCCGCGGCGTTCACCGAGGAGACGATCAGCGAGGGCGTGATCGCGTCATATTCGAGCGGGTTGTCCGAACCGCGCAGGATATAGATCTCCTTCGGGTTCGATTTCGCCGTGGTGAGCCCCCCGCCCACTTCATAAAGCGCATCGGCGATCGTGGCCTTGCGCTCATAGGGCTGCGCATAGCGCGCCTGCTTGCCGACCTCGCCGGTGAGATAGGCATAGTCGCACCCCTCCGCGCTCAGCTCGAGACGGGCGGTGAAGGTGTCTCGCGCCCTGCGCGCGCGTCGATCGTCATGCCCTCGGTCGTGCCGCGGCCGATCTGGTAGCGAAAGGCGCGGCCCGCCCTTCGAACACCTTGTGGGGGGCCCCGCATGTGATGTTCGCGCGTCAAGGCTGGCAGGTGAACCAGAAGAAGATCCGGCGGCTTTACCGCGAGGAACAGTTGCAGGTTTGCAAGCGTGGCAGTCTGTAGCGTACTTTGGGCATGCGACGCCCGATGCTGGTGTCGGAACGTGTCAACGAGGGATGGAGCCTGAATTTCGTCACGGATGCCTTCACCGATGGTCGGCGGTTCAGGGTGTTGGCTGTCATCGACGACTGCAGTCGGGAATCCTTGGCGCCGGTGGCCAATACATCCCTCTCGGGTTTGCGGACCACACGCATCCCTCGGCAATCTCACGCCAGAGGAAGTCGCCATGAAAACGAGACCGTAAGTGCAGGCCGCTTGGGGCCTGAAACATGCCGACGGGTTCTCCGCAAAACCGAAGGTAAGGCGGGTCTCAGGTCGGCCAGTTTTTAGTCGAGAGAGTAATCTTTCAGAAGCTGTTCCAATGCGTTGCGCTCGGCTGCGCTCTGGGCAAGAAGATCCGTTGACCTGCGCAAAAGGCCGTCCTCTTCCGAGGTGCCGGAGGGCAGAGGCGCTGCGGTCGCGGCATCGAGTTCGTAGAGTTCCAGCAGTTTTCGTTGCGATTCTGTGCCTTTGCTCGCGACGGTGGTCCAGTCTCCGCTCCGCCAGGCCTCTGCGAGGGCGGCATTCTGGTCACCGGAATGTTCGAAGGCCCCCATGGCATCGAAATGCTCGCCGAGCATGCCGAGCGCCTGTCCCCGAAGATGCGCGGCCTCCTGAGAGTCGATCCCATCGAGATACACAAGGGCGGCTGCCGCATCGTTGTCCGCAAGCGCGGCGCGTGCGAGCGACAGCTTTCCAGCGGTCGTGGCTTTGACCTGGGCAGAGAGAATATCATTCGCTGGTTTCGCGAAGCCGAGCTTTGAAAGGCGGTCGGCAAGCGTCAACTGGAGTGTGTCGGGCAGCTGGGACGCCTGTGCCTCCGTCAGGCGGGCGAAGTAGCTGGTCAGGAAAAGCGTGTCGTCCGGCACCTTTGCAAGCAGATCATAAAGATCCCTGAGTGTTTTCTGGCGCAACTCTGGTTCAGTCTCTCCGGGCCATTTGTCGAGCTGGGCAAACGCCGCAGGATAGGAGCCGATCGACGCAAGGCCCAGGATTTGGGTCCGGATCAGGCGCCAGCCCGTTTCCGTGCCGTCAAGCTCATGCGCGATGGCCCCGATATTGTCGATCGTCCCCTGATCGAGGGGCAAGCCTCCGGAAAGCCGCGTCTCGGCATATTTGATCAAGGCTTCCGGAGCGTGCACGGTATCCGTCTGGGAGACCTTCTCCAGACGATGTTCGGCATCGCGTGTCTTCCCTTCGCTCAGGTCGATATCGGCGTTCATCATGTCCAGGGCCTCGCCGTGATCACCGGGTGCTCGCGAAAGCGAGGCGCGGGCCGTGCGCGCGAGGTCCGTCGCACCCATGCCGATCAGCCGCTCGATGAGATCGGGGCCGAAACGCTCGCGCATGTGGATCGGGAGCGCGCCGAAGCCGCGCATGACGGCCCCGAAATTCACGTCCGTGCGGGCGGGGGGGGCGGTATGGGCGAGCAGGGACCAGAGTGCGACCTTGCCGTCGCAATTCGTCATCGTGAGAATGGGATTTTGCGACGAGACTGGTTTCTCGTCGAGTAGATCGGCGATCAGCATCGTTCCCGGATCCGTGTCGGGCGAGATGCCGAAGCTGTGGTAGAGGGCCCTGGACTCGGCGCCGAAGCCGAGCGCGACATAGATGCGGCCAAGCCTGCGGATGGCATCGCGTCGGGGACGGTCGAACTCGCCGACCAGGTCTCGGCGAGCGGCGGAGATCTGTTCTCCCGCAGGCGTCTCGTCGAGCCAAGCCTTGAGGTCGAAATCGGCGTCAGGCAGGCAGACCGTGCCCGAATTGCTGAGTTCTGTTCCGGGCCATTGCGCGGCTGTGTCGCGATCGACGACGGTTTCGGAATGTAGCGCGATATGAGGCGCGAGGCCGTTCTTTTCTGTGGGGAGGGCGGCATCCTCGGCAAAGGTCTCCGCGGCGCTTTGTTCGGCGGCCTTCGGCGGGATCTGCATTGTGATCAAACCCTGCGACGCCGCCCGACCAAGTTGCGCGAGCAGCTCCGTTTCCGCCTGTTCAACTCGCGGGTCGCGCGCCTTCGGAGCGAACAGCAGGATGTCGGGTTGTTCGGTTGGAACCTGTGGCTCGGAATCCATTCCAGAGGGCGGCGCGATTCCGCGCCAGTAGAGATCGAGATGGTCTTCTTGGCGCGGAGGGCGATATGCAGCGGGAGGGGCTGTCGCCATCGCGGCGGTTTCGCCGGTGCCATCGCGCAGGTCGAGCACCAGAGCGCCATTCTGGAGTTGGAATGTCTGGGGGCGCACATTCGGTGGCGTGGCGATCATCACCGCCGAATCGGCGAAATCCGGGGTGATCGCATTGACGCGGTCACGTGGGATCAGGCGAAAGACCTGCGACACGTCATACCGGAAGGACTTGCCGGGCGTCGTGAGACGCAGGCCTCCGTCGACGGGTTCGAGGTTCCAGGCGGTGCCACGTGGAAACATGAAGACGAGTCGAGAGAAATCGGCATGCTCCCCCGATTTCACGGAGATCTGCTGGGCCGTCGCCGGTGCCGCCAGTCCGATCAGCACCAGGATGAGGAGAAGGTGGAGCCTCATGCTGCCTCCGATTTCACCGCCTTGAGCGCTTCCTCGAGCTCCGAGAAGCTCGGGCGGATGTGGTGGGGTGTGTTCTGACGCCCGACCTCGATGCAGATGTTGGTTGCGTGATTATAGAGATTGGCGACCAGAACCTCGCGGATCAGCTTGTAGAAATGGCTGTCCTCGTCGATCACCGATTTGATGCGCATCGCGAAGGGCGCGACAAAGCCATAGGCCATGAACACGCCGAGGAAGGTTCCGACGAGTGCGCCGCCGATCATTTCTCCAAGAATTTCAGGTGGTTGGTCGATGGAGCCCATGGTCTTGATCACGCCGAGCACAGCGGCGACGATGCCGAGCGCTGGCATGGCATCGGCGACAGACTGGATCGCGTGGCTCGAATGCATCGCGTGCTGATAGTTGGCGTCGAGCTGTTTCTCGAGCACCTCCTCGACTTGGTGCGGGTCGTCGTAGTTCATCGAGGCGGATCGCATCGTGTCGCAGATCATTTCGATCGCCTCGTGATCCTTCAGAATTTTTGGATATTTTCCGAAGATCGACGAATTTTCCGGCGCCTCGATATGTTCCTCGATCGCGACTGGGTTCTGCCTTGCGAGCCGGATCAGCTCGAAAAGCAGGCAGAGCAGATCGCGATAATCCGAGGGTTTCCATTTCACCCCCTTGAACACCTTTCCGATGTCCTTGAGCGTGTGTTTGATCGAGGCCATGTCGTTGGACAGGGCAAAGGAGCCGACTGCCGCACCGCCGATGGTGATCATTTCAAAGGGCACCGCCTCGATGATCACCTCCATGTGACCGCCGCCTGCGATGTAGCCTCCGAAGACCATCGCGAAGATGATGACGATGCCGACGATGCCAATCATATGCGTTCTCCGTACGTTCCGGCGCAGCTTGCCAGAACTCGTTTAACAAATGCTCAGCGCGTCACTTTTCCGGAGCGCCGGCATTTCGGCCGGCCATGATCGCGCTGATCGAGTAGGCCGTGGTCGGATCGAGATTGGCGAGAACCGCGGCCGCCGCATCCGGGCGCATCCGCGCAAGGAAGCCTGCGGCGAACTCTGGAGACATCGCCGCAAAGAGCGGTGCCGCCTGCTTCGGTTTCATGTTCTCGTAAACGGTGACGAGGCGCGTGACGTCGTCGGTGGCGGCGCGATCTGCGATTGCGACTGTGCGCGACAATTCGTCCTCGGCGGCCACAAGGGCGGCGAGGCGTTCCTGGATGCGCTTGTCGGCAAGATTGAGCGCCTGCGTCCGATCGGCGAGGATTCCCTCGCGCTCTGTGATCTTTTTTTCTCGGTCCTGCAGCGCACTCAGCAGCGCGGCCGTGCCGGGGTCATTCGCGCAGGCCAGCGCATTTGAGGGGGCCTTGTCGGAGCCGAAAGCGAAGGCAAGGCCGATGCCGTTGCCGAAGCGAATCGCGGCGGAGCTCGCAAATAGGGCGACGATGATCGCCAGGCTCAAGCGACCGAGGCCGCGGCGTGGCCGTTTTGCTTTTTGTTTCAAAGCTGTGGCAGGTTTCTTGGCGGTCGTCTTCATTCCGCCGCCTCCAGATCTCCGTGGCGGTGGCGGCGGCGCAGGACGCGATAGCGCCGCGCCTCCCCCTCGCTTTCGGGGGCTTCGTGCAGCGCGGCGATCATGAGCTCGAGCCGTTGCGCGGATTGCTCGGCGCGTTCGGTCAGGGCCTTGAGCTGGTCTGCCGAGGTCGCCGCCGTGGCTTGGGCGCGGTTCAGCGCCTTGGTCATGTCGTCGACCTGGGCGGAAAGGACGGCGATCGCCCCGCCCATGCCGTTTTCGAGCTGATTGAACCGCTTCAGCCGCCGTCCGAGCACCAGGCAGTAGATCATGGCGCCGAGTGCGCCGAGGCCCATCAGAATGTCGGCAATATACTGCATCGGACGCTCCTCAGTTCAGGACGAATTCGATGATGAGAAGGTCGCGCACGCGTCCCTCCCCGGTAACGATCTGGATCCGCCGCAGCATCTGTGCCCGCAGGCGGATCATCGCGGAGGGATCCGCGAGTTCGGCTGTGTCGACGGCGCGGAGATACCCGTTGAGAACGTCCATCACCCGCGGTTTGAGCAGTTCCACATCGGCTTCATAGGCTTTCGTGACCTCGAGCTGCGCGGAGAACCGCAGGTGTCGCGCGCCGCTGTCCGTGAGCGAGATCACCATCGGATCGAGCGGCACGAAGGCGATCTCGGGCAGCGCCTCGGGCACATGTGCACCATCGGCGGGCGGCATGTCCGTCGCCGGGGGCGCGAGGATCAACCCCTTGTATACCGCAAAGAAACTGCCGCCGCCGGCAAGCAGCATCAGCACCAGCCCGATCAACATCGGCAGTTTCGACTTCTTGCTGGGAGGCGCTTCGGCTTCCGCTTCCAACTGGGCCATGATCGTCCCCGATTTCTTCGTTCGAGTCAGCTATAACCCCGGACCCACTAACCGATTGTTAAGGGCGATCGGGGAAAGTCGGGGAGACGACGGGGCAGAAGTCCGCTCACTGGAGGTGCGTCTTGCAACAACTCATGGCCGTCTGGCAGGCACTGGATACGCGACGCCGAATCATCGTTGCGGGGGCCACCGCTCTCATGTTTGCAGCTGTATTGGCCTTGTCGGGTGCTGCGACGCGGCCGGACATGGCGCTGCTTTACGCCGGGCTCGAGGGGGCGCAGGCGGGTGACATCATCACGGCGCTGGACCAGCGCGCGGTGCGTTACGAGGTTCGGGGCGATTCGATCTATGTCGATGCCACGAAACGCGACGAATTGCGCATGGCGCTTGCGGCGGAAGGGCTGCCGGCGACCGGTGGTGCGGGGTATGAGCTGCTCGATTCGCTTTCGGGCTTCGGGACGACCTCGCAGATGTTCGACGCCGCCTATTGGCGTGCGAAGGAAGGGGAGTTGGCGCGAACGATCGTATCCAACCCGATGATCCGCTCGGCGCGCGTGCATATCGCAGTTCCAAGCGGGCAGTCGTTTCGTCAGGAGAACCATCCAACGGCTTCGGTGACGGTCACGACCAATGCGGGGGGGCTTTCGCCGACTCACGCGAAAGCGTTGAAATATCTGGTTGCTTCCGCAGTGGCGGGGATGTCGCCCGACGACGTCTCGGTGATTGACAGTTCGGCGGGGCTGATCTCGACCGGCGACGATGCGATCACCCCCGCGGCGCAGGACCGGGCGGAGGAGTTGCGCAAGAATGTCGAGCGGTTGCTCGAGGCGCGGGTGGGCTATGGCAATGCGGTGGTCGAGGTCGCGGTGACGCCGGTGACCCAGCGCGAATCGATCACCGAACGCAAGATCGAGCCCGACAGCCGGGTCGCGATTTCCACCGATACCGAGGAAAATTCGAACAAGTCCGACGATACCAAGCCCGCTGCGGTGAGCGTCGCCTCGAATTTGCCCGACGGCAATGCCGCGAATGGCGGAAAGTCGCAGAGCCAGTCTGCGCAAACGCGGGAGCGCACGAATTACGATGTCTCGGAGACGACCCGCGAGGTGGTTCGAAATCCTGGCGATATCAAGCGGTTGACGGTCGCCGTTCTGGTCGATGGCGTCGAGGGCAAGGATGCGAGCGGCAATACGACCACGGTGCCACGCTCGGAGGAGGAGCTTGCCTCGCTCAAGGAGCTCGTCGCATCGGCGGTTGGTTTCGACGCGGATCGGGGGGATGTCATCACCCTGCGCTCGATGGCCTTCGAGCCGATGGCGGAGGTCGGGACGGTGGCGAGCGCTGGCATGCTTGGCGGCACGGTGCTCGACGTGATGCAGCTGATCAAGATCGCCCTCTTGGCGGTGGTCGCGCTGATTCTCGGCCTTTTCGTGATGCGGCCGATCCTGATGCAGCGCGGGGCCGGGGCCATGGCGGAATTGCCGGCGCCCGACGCCGACACGGCGGCCCTCACCGGCGAGATCGCCGATGACGACATGGCGCCCGAGAGCATGGCGCTGGTCTCCGATTTCGACATGGGGAACCTCCAGATGCCGATGATGAGCAGCGCATTCGGCGAAGAGGAGGGGGATGCAGACCCGGTCTCCCGGCTGCGCAAGCTGATCGAGGAGCGTCAGGCCGAGAGCGTCGAGATCCTGCGCAACTGGATGGGTGAGGCGGAGGAACGGGCGTGACGAAGCGGCAGATCCAGCTCGAATCCTTCGAGACGGGCCCGATGCCCGTGGAAGAGATCGCCCTGGCTCCGAGCGATTTCGAGGAGGCGCGCCTTGCGGCCTTCGAGAAAGGCTATTCGGCCGGCTGGGACGATGCGGTCGAGGCGCAGGATGTCGAGGCGGCACGCTTTCGGTCCGATCTCGGTCAGAACCTGCAGGAGCTTTCCTTCACCTATCACGAGGCGCGTCAGCATCTGCTCGAAGCGCTTCGCCCGCTGCTCGTCGACATGGCGGCAAAGGTGTTGCCGGCGATCGCGCGGCAGACGCTCGGCCAGATCGTGGCAGAGCAGCTGACGCCGCTCGCCGAATCGCTGACCTCGGCGCCGATCACGATCGTCGCCAATCCCGACAGCCTGCCCCAGATTCGCGACGTGCTCGCGGATCGCTCGTCGTTGCCCCTCGTCTTCGCCGAGGAAGCATCGCTCGGCGAGGGGCAGGTCTATCTGAAATTTGCCGAGACCGAGACGCGGATCGATCTCGATGGGGTGATCGCGCTGATCACCGAAGCGATCAACACCTATTTCCGCGCCAATCAGCAGGAGCAAGAGCATGGATGACGCCACCCGCCTCGACAGCCAGGCCAGCAATCCCTTCTCGCAGGTGCCGATCGAGATCACGATCTCGGTGGGAAAGGCGCGCCCGCTGGTGCGTGACCTGCTGCGGATGAAACGCGACTCGATCCTGCCGCTCGACCGGCGGGTCGAGGATCCGGTCGAGCTCTATGTCGGCGACAAGCTGATCGCGCGCGGCGAACTCACCGAGATGGAGGGCGATCCGAACGGTCAGCTCGCCGTGCGTCTCACCGAGGTCATCGACCTGCAGAACGGGCTCTGACCATGCGTCCCGCGGCCCGCCCCTGGCTGGCGTTAACGTTAATGGCTGGTGTCCTGCTCTGCGCGATGCCGGCCGGGGCACAGGAGATCACGCTGAACCTCGGTGGCAACGAAAGCCTTGCCGGGCGCTCGATGCTGCTGATTGCGGGGATTACCCTGCTCAGCATCGCGCCGGGGCTGGCGATCATGATCACCTGCTTCCCCTTCATCGTCACCGTGCTCTCGATCCTGCGTCAGGCGATGGGGTTGCAGCAGTCGCCGCCCAACATGCTGATCGTCAGCCTGTCGCTGTTCCTGACCTGGTTCATCATGGAGCCGACCTTCACTGAAAGCTGGAAGACCGGGATCGAGCCGCTGATGCAGGGCACGATCGACATGCAGACCGCCTTCGAGCGCGGGATCGAACCGTTCCGCATCTTCATGGCGGGGCGCGTCGATCCTGACACTTTCAGCCAGCTCTCGGCGTTGCGCGACGGCAAGGCCTATGTGGGCGAACTCGCCAAGGCGCCGCTCTCGATGCTGGTGCCCTCCTTCATGCTCTCGGAGATCACCCGCGCCTTCGAGATCGGCTTCCTCGTCTTCCTGCCCTTCCTGATCATCGACCTCGTCGTCTCGGCGATCCTGATGTCGATGGGCATGATGATGGTGCCGCCGGCCGTGGTGGCGCTGCCGTTCAAACTCGCCTTCTTCGTCGTGGCGAATGGCTGGGTGCTGGTCTCCGGCGCGCTGGTCCGAAGTTATTTCTGAACGAAACGGCGCCCCGCAGGGCGCCGTGCCTCACTCCGCCGCGCGTTTCGGCAAGACCCAGCCGGGTCGGATCCGGTGGCAGGTATAGCCATTCGGAAAACGCTGGAGGTAGTCCTGATGTTCGGGTTCTGCCTCCCAGAAGGGGCCCGCCGGCTCCACCTCGGTCACCACCTTGCCGGGCCAGAGGCCGGAGGCATCGACATCCGCGATCGTGTCGAGTGCAATGCGTTGCTGTTCCGCGTCGCGCGTATAGATCCCCGACCGATAGGAGGGGCCAAGGTCGTTGCCCTGCCGGTTCGGCGTCGTCGGGTCGTGGATCTGGAAGAAGAACTCGAGCAGCCGGCGATAGCTGATGCGCTCCGGGTCGAAGGTGATCTCGATCGCCTCGGCATGAGTGCCGTGGTTGCGATAGGTCGCGTTCGGCACGTCGCCGCCGGTATAACCGACGCGGGTCGAGACCACGCCGGGCAGCTTGCGGATCAGATCCTGCATGCCCCAGAAGCAGCCCCCCGCAAGAATCGCCGTCTCACTCATGCCTCGTCCTCCACCATGTCCAGGTAGTCGCCATAGCCTTCCTCGACCATCCGCGCGCGCGGGATGAATCGCAGGCTGGCCGAGTTGATGCAGTAGCGCAGCCCGCCACGATCCTGCGGCCCATCGGGGAAGACATGGCCAAGATGACTGTCGCCGTGCTTCGAACGCACCTCGACCCGCTCCATGCCGTGGCTCGAATCGCGCAGCGCGGTGACATGCGCCGCCTCGATCGGCCGGGTGAATGAGGGCCAGCCGCAATGGCTTTCGAACTTGTCCTGCGAGGCGAAGAGCGGCTCGCCCGAGACGACGTCGACATAGATCCCGGGTTCGTCGGTGCTGCAATATTCGCCGGTGAAGGGGCGCTCGGTCCCGCTTTGTTGCGTCACCCGGAACTGCTCCGGCGTCAGCCGCGCCAGGGCTTCGGGTGTTTTGGCATAGGTCTTGCTCATCGGATGCTCCCATCGCTGTCCCCCGACAGATGGGGCGGCGCGCAGGAAAGTCCAAGGGCCGCGCGAGGCGGCACCGGAAGACCTTGATCCTGAAGGGAAATGGTGGTGAGCCGTATAGGATTCGAACCTATGACCCGCTGATTAAGAGTCAGCTGCTCTACCAACTGAGCTAACGGCCCGCCATTTCGTTTCGCTTCGATATCCCCCGAAGCGATCGGGGTCAAGTGGTGAGCCGTGCAGGATTCGAACCTGCGACCCACTGATTAAAAGTCAGTTGCTCTACCAACTGAGCTAACGGCCCACTTCACAGGGCGCGTCTCTACAAAGCACCATACAGGGGGTCAAGTGGCAAGTGATGAAAAACGTCACGGCGCTGGAAAAAACCCCGGCGGGCGCGTATATCGCCGCCATGATGGATACGCGCCCCTCCCAAGACCTCTCCGGCCTGCCTTTCCTGAAGATGCATGGCCTCGGTAACGATTTCGTGGTGATCGACGCCCGCGCGGGCGACGACCCGGTCACGCCGGCACTCGCGCGCGCGCTGGGCGACCGGCATCACGGCGTCGGCTTCGATCAGCTCGCGGTGATCCGGCCTTCGGACAAGGCCGATTTCACGCTGGAATTCTGGAATTCCGATGGATCGAAGGCGGGGGCCTGCGGCAATGCCACGCGCTGCGTGAGCGACTGGATGATGCATCAGCTTGGCCGCGATTCGCTGCGGCTGGTGACCGAACGCGGCGAGCTGGTCGCGCGGCGGCGTGCGGATGGGCTCGTTTCGGTGAACATGGGGGCGCCGCTGCTCGAGCGCGATCAGATCCCGGTCAACGCCGATCCGATGGCGCTGCCGCTCGAGGGGAGCCCGGTCGCCATCGGTATGGGCAATCCGCATTGCGTCTATTTCGTCGAGAATGCCGAGGCGGTCGATGTCGCCGGGCTTGGCGCGCAGATCGAACGCGATCCGCATTTCCCCGAGCGCACCAATGTCGAATTCGCCTCGATCCTCGGGCCCGACCATCTGCGGATGCGGGTCTGGGAACGCGGCGCGGGAATCACCCTCGCCTGCGGGTCGGGCACCTGCGCCACCGCGGTCGCCGCGCATCTCAAGGGAATCACCGGGCGCCATGTCATCGTCGATGTCGACGGCGGGCGGCTCGAGATCGACTGGCGCGAGGACGGGGTCTGGATGACCGGGCCGACTGCGCTCGTCTTCGAGGGGCGGCTCTCGCCCGAGTTTCTGGCCGGGCTATGAAACCGCCGGTCTTCTCCACCCTCGGCTGCCGTCTCAACGCCTATGAGACGGAGGCGATGAAGGAACTCGCCGAACAGGCGGGGCTGTCGGGGGCTGTCGTGGTGAACACCTGCGCGGTGACCGCCGAGGCGGTGCGCAAGGCGAAGCAGGAGATCCGCCGCCTTGCGCGCGAGAACCCGGGCGCGCCGGTGATCGTGACGGGCTGTGCCGCGCAGACCGAGCCCGAGACCTTCGCCGGGATGCCCGAGGTGACGAAGGTCATCGGCAATCACGAGAAGATGCAGGCGGAAACCTGGGCCGCGCTTACGCCGCAGGGCCCTGATTTCATCGGCGAGACCGAGCGGGTGATGGTCGACGACATCATGTCGGTGCGCGAGACCGCCGGCCATCTGATCGACGGGTTCGGCCGGCATCGTGCCTATGTGCAGGTGCAGAACGGCTGCGATCACCGCTGCACCTTCTGCATCATCCCCTTCGGCCGCGGCAATTCGCGCTCGGTTCCGGCGGGGGTGGTGGTCGAGCAGATCAAGCGCCTCGTCGATCGCGGCTTCAACGAGGTGGTGCTGACCGGGGTCGACCTCACCTCCTGGGGCGCGGATCTGCCCGGCGCGCCGCGGCTTGGCGATCTGGTGATGCGGATCCTGCGGCTGGTGCCCGATCTGCCGCGGCTGCGGATCTCCTCGATCGACAGCATCGAGGCGGACGAGAACCTGATGCTCGCGATCGCGACGGAGTCGCGGCTGATGCCACATCTGCATCTGAGCCTGCAGGCGGGCGACGACATGATCCTGAAGCGGATGAAACGCCGTCATCTGCGCGACGACGCGATCCGCTTCTGCGAGGAGGCGCGCCGGCTGCGCCCGGGCATCCTCTTCGGCGCCGACATCATCGCCGGTTTCCCGACCGAGACCGAGGCGATGTTCGAGAATTCGCTCCGCCTCGTCGACGACTGCGGGCTGACCTTCCTCCATGTCTTCCCCTTCTCGGCGCGCAAGGGCACGCCGGCGGCGCGGATGCCGCGGGTGCATGGCGCGGTCATCAAGGAACGCGCGGCACGTCTGCGGGCAAAGGGGCAGGAGGCGCTCGAACGCCATCTGAGTGCCGAGGTCGGGCAGGAGCGCCTGATCCTGACCGAGGGCGCGCGCGCCGGGCGCACCGAATTCTTCACCGAGGTGGCCTTCGACCGTGACATGCCCGAGGGCACGCTGATGACGGTGCGCATCACCGGCCATGACGGCACGCGGTTGCTGGCCTGAGCGAGGCTCGGGCCGTCGCCGAGGTATTTCCGGCAAGATGAACGGGCGGGGGCTTTTCTTCGCCGCGCCGCGCGTTAGGCTCCGCCCATGCTGTGGATCAACGACACTCTGACAATCGCCGACTGGGAGCTTTCCGAAAGCTTCACCCGCTCGCAGGGGCCGGGGGGGCAGAACGTCAACAAGGTCTCGACCGCGGTCGAGCTGCGTTTCGAGGCGGAGCGCTCGCCGCATCTGACGCCGGCGGTGAAGGCGCGGCTGAAGCGGATCGCGGGGCGGAAATGGACGACCGACGGCGCGATCGTGATCCGCGCCGAGGAAACGCGCAGTCAGTTGCGCAATCGTGACTTGGCGCGGGAGCGTCTGGTGGAGATGATCCGCGCTGCGCTCGTCGCGCCGAAGCGGCGGGTGGCGACGAAGCCGACGCTCGGCTCGCAGCGGCGGCGGCTCAAGGCGAAAACGGTGCGCGGCGAGGTGAAGGCATTGCGGGGCAGGGTGGATGACGAGGACTGAGCGCGGCAGGGGAGAGACCGCCCGATGATCCGTTGGCGCGAGATCGTCTCCGGCCTGCTCGGCCGTCGCCCGAACCACCTGCAGGTCGGCGCGCTCTGCCTGCGCAAGCGCAAGGGGCGGGCGGAGGTTCTGCTGATCTCCTCGCTCGACACCGGGCGGCTGATCATTCCGAAGGGCTGGCCGATGCGCGGCCGCTCGCTGGCCGGGGCGGCGGCGCAGGAGGCTTGGGAAGAGGCCGGGATCCGCGGTCACGTCCGGCACGAACCGCTTGGCAGTTTCTCCTATGAAAAGCAGCGCGACGGCGGACTGGCGCTGCGCTGCGAGGTGCGCGTCTTCGCGATCGAGACCGAAAGCACCGCCGAGCGCTACCCCGAGGCGGGGCGGCGCGAGCGGCTCTGGCTGCACCCGGAGGAAGCGGCGCAAAGGGTCTCCGAGCCCGGGCTGCGCGAGATTATCCGCGCCCTGTGACGATTCCGCCGTTGATCGGCAGGGCCAAACCGGCTACCCCGCCGCGGAATGTGACAGAGTCCTGACAGTTATGTGACGGTCGGGCGAGGGGTGGATATGGCGACGCCGCCGGTGAACCAGTGGAAGACGCTGGACAAGGATCTCAAGCGCATCGGTCTGCTCGAGGAGGCGACGCAATTCGTCGCCCGGCCGCTGGTCGCGCCGGGGCTGGCGCTGGCCTTCATCGTGCTCGCGGGGCTTGCCGCGGGAATCCTGATGGGGGCGCAGGCCGGGCATCTGATCGTCGTCGCGGCGGCGGTGATCGGCGCCTATATGGCGCTGAACATCGGCGCGAACGACGTCGCCAACAACATGGGCCCGGCGGTGGGGGCGAATGCGCTCACGCTCGGCGGGGCGCTGGTGATCGCCGCCGTGTTCGAGACGGCGGGCGCGCTCGTCGCCGGGGGGGACGTGGTCAAGACCGTCTCGACCGGCATCCTCGCGCCGGAGGCTGTGCCCGACGCCGCGCATTTCATCTGGGCGATGATGGCGGCGCTGCTTGCCGCCGCGCTTTGGCTGCATCTGGCGACCTGGCTGGGCGCGCCGGTCTCGACCACGCATTCGATCGTCGGCGGCGTGGTCGGTGCCGGCATCGTCGCCGCCGGCTTCGGCTCGGTGAAATGGGAGGCGATCGGCGCGATCGCCGCGAGCTGGGTGATCTCCCCTATCCTTGGCGGCGTGGTCGCGGCGGCCTTCCTCGCCTTCATCAAGGCGCAGATCATCTATGTCGAGGACAAGATCGCGGCGGCGCGGCGCTGGGTGCCGGTGCTGATCGGGATCATGGCGGGCACTTTCGCCGCCTATCTCGCGATCAAGGGGCTCAAGAAGATCGTCGAAATCGGCCTTGGCGAGGCGGTGCTGATCGGCCTCGCCACCGGTTTCCTGAGCTGGGCGCTTTCGGTGCCGATGGTGCGGCGGCAATCCGAGGGGATGGAGAACCGCAAGAAATCGCTCAAGAAACTCTTCGCGCTGCCGCTCGTCGTTTCGGCGGCGCTGCTCTCCTTTGCCCATGGGGCGAATGACGTGGCGAACGCGGTCGGCCCGCTTGCCGCGATCGTGCATGCGGTCGAGTTCGGCTCGCTCTCCGACAATGTCACGATCCCGCTCTGGGTGATGGTCGTCGGTGCGCTGGGCATCTCCGTCGGGCTGAGCCTCTTCGGTCCGCGGCTGATCCGCCTCGTCGGCTCGGAAATCACCAAGCTCAACCCGATGCGCGCTTTCTGCGTCGCGCTGTCGGCGGCGATCACGGTGATCGTGGCGTCGTGGCTTGGCCTGCCGGTGAGCTCGACGCATATCGCGGTGGGCGCGATCTTCGGCGTCGGCTTCTACCGCGAATGGCATGCGGAACGCCGCGCGCGGCGCCTCGGCCTGCAAAAGGGCAAGCCGGTGCCGCCCGAGGAACGTTCGCGCCGCCTGCTCGTGCGCCGCTCGCATATGCTCACCGTGGCGGCGGCCTGGGTCATCACCGTGCCGGCCTCGGCGGCTCTTTCGGCGCTGCTTTACATGCTGATGAACATGCTCGCCTGAGGCCTGGCCTCAGACGATTACCTCACGCGCCTCCTGCGCGCCGACACCGAAGATGCGCTTGTAGCGCGCGATTTCCTCCGCCGGGCCGGTCGCCTTTTCGGGGTTGTCCGAAAGCTTCACCGTCGGGCGGCCATCGGCCGAGACCGCCTTGCAGACAAGGCTGAAGGGCGCAAGCGCGTCACCCGGCACGAGGCCACGGAAATCGTTTGTCAGCAGCGTGCCCCAGCCGAAGCTGACCTTCACGCGCCCTGCGAAATGCGCGTGCAGCCGCTCGATCTCCTCGACATCGAGCCCGTCGGAGAAGATCACCAGCTTCTCGCGCGGGTCTTCGCCATGCGCCTTCCACCAGGCGATCGCGGTCTCGGTGCTCTCGACCGGATCGCCGGAATCGATGCGGATCCCGGTCCAGCCGGCAAGCCAGTCGGGCGCGCGGTCGAGGAACCCCTTTGTGCCATAGGTGTCGGGCAGGATGATGCGCAGATTGCCCTCATGCTCCTCCTGCCAGTCCTCGAGCACGCGATAGGGCGCCTGGCGCAGCGCGGCCTCGTCCGGGGCCAGCGCGGCATAGACCATCGGCAGCTCATGCGCATTGGTGCCCACCGCCTCAAGGTCACGCCGCATCGCGATCAGGCAATTCGAGGTGCCGGTGAAGGCGCTCCCAAGCCCCTCGACCATCGCCTGCACGCACCAGTCCTGCCACAGGAAGCCATGGCGGCGGCGCGTGCCGAAATCGGCGATCTTGAGCCCCTCGATCTTTTGCAGGCGCTCGATCTTTTCCCAGACCCGCGTCATCGCGCGGGCGTAGAGCACCTGCAGCTCGAAGCGGCGCATGGCGCGCAGCACCGCGCGCGAGCGCAGCTCCATCAGGATCGCCAGCGCCGGGATCTCCCAGAGCATGACCTCGGGCCATTGCCCCTCGAAGGTCAGCTCATACTGGCCGTCGTGCTTTTCGAGGTGATAGGGCGGCAGGCTGAAATTCTCGAACCATTCCATGAAGTCCGGGCGGAACATCTGCCGCTTACCATAGAAGGTATTGCCGCGCAGCCAGGTGCTTTCGCCGCGGGTGAGTCGCAGCCCCCGGGCATAGTCGAGCTGTTCGCGCAGCTCGCCCTCGTCGATCAGATCGGCGAGGCGGATCGACTTCGAGCGGTTGATCAGGCTGAATTTCACCACCGTGTCGGGCTTGTTGCGGAACACCGACTGACACATCAGCAGCTTGTAGAAATCGGTGTCGATCAGCGAGCGCACGATCGGGTCGATCGCCCATTTGTGGTTATAGACGCGGGTGGCGATATCGACCATTTCCGGGCTCCAGCTCATTTCGCGAGGGTCACGCCGGCCGCGACCATCGCCTTGCGCGCGGCCTCGAGCGATCCGTTCAGGTCAATCGCGCGGCAGGCCCCCTCGAGCACGCGCACGGTGAAGCCAAGCTTCGCCGCGTCGATCGCCGACCAGGCGACGCAGAAATCGAGCGCGAGCCCGGTGAAGGTGAGATCGGTCACGCCGCGCTCCCGCAGATAACCGGCAAGGCCGGTGGGGGTGACATGATCGTTTTCGTAAAACGCGGAATAGCTGTCGATCGCGGCGCGAAACCCCTTGCGCAGGATCATGTCGGCCGGGTCGAGCGTGAGCGCGGGATGAAAGGCGGCCCCCGCATTGCCCTGCACGCAATGCGCGGGCCAGAGCGTCTGCGGCCCGTAGGGCATCTCGATCACCGAAAACGGCTCGGCGCTGGGGTGGTTGGAGGCAAAGGAGGAATGGTCCTCGGGGTGCCAGTCCTGGGTCAGAACGGTGACCGGGATCTCCTGCATCAGCGCGTTGATGCGCGGAATGATCTCATCCCCGCCGGCGACGGCGAGCGCCCCGCCGGGGCAGAAATCGTTCTGCACGTCGATCACGATCAGCGCTTCGGTGACTTCGGTCATGGCGCACCCCCTTGTTGTCACAATGGGTAGGGCGCGGGGGCGGCGGGGTCAATCGCGCTTGCGGCGCGGGGGGCTGGCGGATTAGAGGAAATCCATGTTCACCGTCGCCGCGCTCTATCATTTCACCCGCTTCGAAGATCCCGCCGCGCTGAAGGCGCCGCTGGCGAAACTTGCCTGTTCGCAGGGGGTGAAGGGCTCGCTCCTGCTCGCGCGCGAGGGGATCAACGGCACCATCGCCGGCCCGCGCGCCGGCATTGATGCGGTGCTCGCGCATATCCGCGCGCTGCCGGGATGTGCCGGTCTGATCTGGAAGGAAAGCGCGGCCGAGGAGATGCCCTTCGGCCGGATGAAGGTGCGGCTGAAACGCGAGATCGTGACGATGGGGGAACCCGACGTCGATCCGTGCGCGGCGGTCGGCCATTACGTCGAACCCGCCGAATGGAACGCGCTGATTTCGGCCCCCGACGTCGTGGTGATCGACACACGCAACGATTACGAGGTCGAGATCGGCACGTTCGAGGGGGCCATCGAACCGAAAACACGTAGTTTTCGGGAATTCCCGGAATGGTGGAAAGAAAACGCCGGGCGCTTTCACAACAAGCGGGTCGCGATGTTTTGCACCGGCGGCATCCGCTGCGAGAAATCGACGAATTACCTGCTCTCGCAGGGCGTCGAGGAGGTCTTTCACCTTCGCGGCGGGATCCTGAAATACCTTGAGGAGGTGCCCGAGGCGGAAAGCCTCTGGCAGGGCGACTGTTTCGTTTTCGACGGGCGCGTGAGCCTGCGCCACGGGCTGGTGCAGGGCGATTACGACAGCTGTCACGCCTGTCGGCGGCCGCTGTCAGCGGCGGACAAGCTGCACCCGGAATTCGAGCCCGGGGTCAGCTGTCACCGCTGTCTCGGAGAGTATTCCGACGCCGATCGCGCGCGGTTCCGCGAGCGCGAGCGGCAGATGCGTCTGGCCGCTGAGCGCGGCGCGACGCATCTGGGCGCGCCTCACTTGCCGCAGGACTGAGTGGCCAGGCTGCACAGCTGCGTCACTTGCGCCTCTTGGCTCGGGAAGTCGAGGCGCGGAATGTCGGCGGAGAAGCCGCCGGCCAGAACCGGCATGGAGGTCAGCGTGACAAGGGCGAGGCTCAGGGCGATGCGTTTCATGGTCAGGCTCCGATATTGAACCGTTTCGTTCACTTCTCGTCATATGAACCGAGTCGTTCAGTTTTTCAAGAGAAACTGAACTCGTCAGTTCAGAAAACCCGGCTTGCATGTACTGCATGGCCTGATAACTTAGAAATATTCTAAAAGAGGACGTGTCATGATCCCCGGTTTCGCCTCTCGCCGCCGTTTCTCGGAGCTTTCCGAGCAGGAGGTTCTGGCCCTCGCGATCTCCTCGGAAGAGGACGACGCGCGGATCTACCGCACCTATGCGGAATACCTGCGCAAGGATTACCCCGGCTCTGCCGCGATCTTCGAGGGCATGGCCGCGGAGGAAGACCACCACCGCCAGATGCTGATCGACCGCCATCGCGCGCGCTTCGGCGAGGTGATCCCGCTGATCCGGCGCGAACATGTCGCGGGCTTCTACGCGCGCAAGCCGGTCTGGCTGGCGAAGAACCTCTCGCTCGACGCGATGCGCGGCGAGGCGGAGGCGATGGAGCGCGAATCGCACAACTTCTACACGCTCGCGGCGCAACGCACCGCGGATGCGGCGACGCGCAAGCTGCTCGGCGATCTCGCCGCGGCCGAGATGGGCCATGAGAAGAAGGCCGAGGCGCTGACGAAGGAAAACCTGCCCGAGGATGTGAAGGAGGAGGAAGACCGCGCCGCCTATCGCCAGTTCATCCTGACCTGGGTGCAGCCGGGGCTCGCCGGGCTGATGGATGGTTCTGTCTCGACGCTCGCGCCGATCTTCGCCACCGCCTTCGCCACGCAGAACTCGCATACCACGTTGCTCGTCGGCCTTGCCGCCGCGACCGGTGCGGGCATCTCGATGGGCTTCACCGAGGCGGCGCATGACGACGGCGTCATCTCTGGCCGCGGCTCGCCGATCAAGCGCGGCCTCGCCTCGGGCGTGATGACGGCGCTGGGCGGTCTTGGCCATGCGCTGCCCTATTTCATCCCCGAGTTCTGGACGGCGACGACGGTGGCGATGATGGTCGTCTTCGTCGAGCTCTGGGTGATCGCCTGGATCCAGAACAAATACATGGAAACGCCGATCCTGCGCGCCGTGGTGCAGGTGGTGATCGGCGGCGCTCTGGTCTTTGCCGCGGGGGCGCTGATCGGGGGCGGCTGACGCCCCGCACTGGTGCGGCGCAGGCGCGCATGCTAGCCCTGTGCCATGCTGGCGATTTTTCTCAAGACGCTTCCGTTCTTCGGCCTGATCGGGCTTGGCTGGTTCGCCGGCCGGATCCGGTTTTTCCCGCCGGAAGCCACCGCCTGGCTGACGAAATTCGTCTTCTACTTCGTGCTTTCGGCGATGCTCTTCCGCTTCACCGCGACGCTGCCGATCGAGGAGCTTTTCGATCCCGCCTTCTTCGCCGCCTATCTCACCGGATCGGGGGCGGTCTGGCTGATCGGCTTTGCCGTGGCGCGGATGCAAAGCCGCCCGCTCGCCGAGGCCGCGATGGAGGCGCATACCGCGATGACCGGCAACACCGGGTTTCTTGGCGTGCCGATGCTCGTCGTGCTGCTCGGGCCGAAGGCGGCGGGGCCGGTGCTGATGGTGCTGGCCGCCGACATGATCGTGTTTTCCTCGCTGATCACGATGGTCATCACCGCGGCACGGCACGGGCGCATCGCCCTCGTGCCGCTGGCGCTGGGCCTCGTGCGCAATCCGATGATCGTCTCGATGCTGGCCGGTCTCGCCTGGGCGGGGCTGCATCTGCCGATGCCCGCGCCGCTCTCCGAATTCGTCACGCTGCTTGGCGCCGCTGCCACGCCGGGCGCCCTTTTCGCGATCGGCGCCTCGCTTGCCGGAAAATCGGCCGAGCGGGTCGGCCCCGCGCTCTGGCTTTCCGCGGCCAAGCTCTTCCTGCATCCGGCGGCGGTCGCGCTTTGCGCGCTCGTGCTCTTCCCGGTCGAGCCCTTCGCCGCGGGCGTGATGATCGCCGCCGCCGCGCTGCCCGTCGCCGGCAATGTCTATATCCTCGCCACCCATTTCGCCGTCGCCCCGCAGCGGGTCTCGACCGCGATCCTGATCTCGACCGCTTTCAGCATCCTCACCATTCCCGGCGTCATCGCCTGGGTCACGCGATAGGAGTTCCCATGCGCACGATTTCCGAAAACAAGTGCTTCGGCGGGATGCAGGGCGTCTATGCCCATGCTTCCGAGGCGACCGGCACCGAGATGACCTTCGGCCTCTTCCTGCCCGCCGAGGCCGAGGATCGGCCGGTGCCGGTGCTCTGGTATCTCTCGGGGCTGACCTGCACGCATGAGAACGCGATGGTGAAGGCCGGCGCGCAGCGCTACGCCGCCGAGCATGGCGTCGCGCTCGTCTTCCCCGACACTTCGCCGCGCGGCGAGGGCGTGCCGAATGACGACGCCTATGATCTCGGCCAGGGCGCGGGGTTCTACGTCAACGCGACCGAGGCGCCCTGGGCCGAGCATTTCCAGATGTGGGACTATGTCGCCGAGGAGCTGCCGCGGATCATCACCGCGAGCTTCGAGATCGACGAGGAGCGGCAGGCGATCACCGGCCATTCGATGGGCGGGCATGGCGCGCTGACCCTCGCGATGAGCCTGCCGGGGCGGTTCCGCTCCGTCTCCGCCTTCGCGCCGATCGCGCAGCCCACGGCGAGCGACTGGGGCCGCAAGCAGCTTGGCGCCTATCTCGGCGCGGACGAAAGCACATGGCTCGCCCATGACGCGACGCATCTGATGCGCGAGCGTGGCTTCGACGGCGAGGTTCTGGTCGATCAGGGCGCCTCGGATCAGTTCCTCGATCTGCTGCGCCCCGAGGCGCTGGCGCAGGCGATGGCCGCGCGCCGCCAGCCCGGGCTCTTCCGCATGCAGGCGGGCTATGATCACAGCTATTTCTTCGTCTCGACCTTCATCGCCGATCACGTTGCCTTCCACGCCGAGGCGCTCTGGCAGTGATCTGGGTCGATGCCGATGCCTGCCCGGTGAAGGAGGAGGCCGAGCGCGTGGCGACGCGGCTGCGGCTGCGTATCGCCTATGTCTCGAACGGCGGGCTGCGCCCCTCGCGCAATCCGCTTGTCGAGATGGTCTATGTCGCGCAGGGGCCGGACGAGGCCGACAAATACATCGCCGAACGCGCCGGGCGCGGCGATGTCGTCATCACCAACGACATTCCGCTCGCCGCGAAATGCGTTGCGGCGGGGGCGCGCGTGCTGCGCCCCGATGGCGAGGCGCTGACCGAGGCGAATATCGGCAATGTCCTCGCGATGCGCGATCTGATGGCCGATCTGCGCTCGGCCGATCCGTTCCGGCAGGGCGGGGGGCGGCCCTTTACAAAGGCGGACCGCGGGCATTTCATGCAGGCGCTCGAACGGGCGGCGCAGGCGGCGATGAGGGAAGCGAATGGTTGAGGCGGTGATCTTCGACATCGGCAATGTGCTGATCGAATGGCAGCCCGAACGCTATTACGACGCGATCATGCCGCGCGCCGAGCGCGAGGCGATGTTCGCCGAGGTCGATCTGCACGCGATGAACGACATCATCGACAGCGGCGGCCCGTTTCGCGAAACGATCTACGACTGGGCCGAGAAGTATCCGCGCTGGGCGGACAAGATCCGCCTTTGGCACGACGACTGGATCAAGATGGCCGCGCCCGAGATCCCGCGCTCGGTGCGGCTCCTGCAGGCCCTGCGCGCCAAGGGCATCCCGGTGTTTTCGCTGACGAATTTCGGCATCGGCTCGTTCGATTACGCCTGCGGCTTCTACCCGTTTCTGCGCGCGTTCGACCGGCCCTATGTCTCGGGCCACATGGGCGTGACGAAGCCCGATCCGAAGATCTACGAGATGCTCGAGGCGGACAGCGGGCTTTCCGGCGCGCAGCTCCTCTTCACCGACGATCGCGCCGACAATATCGCCACCGCGCATATGCGGGGTTGGAAGACGCATCTCTTCGAGGGGCCGGGCGGCTGGGCTGCGCGCCTCGTGGCCGAAGGGCTGCTGACGGAAAGGGAAGCGCAATGAGCATCGACCTCGTCGGGCCGCAGGCGGAACGCTATCTCGACTGGATCACGCTGACCGAGGCCTTCGAGGCCGGCCATCGCCTGCCGCGCGCCGAGGTTGCCGATACATTCCTTTATCGCGGCAAGGACACGCTGCTCACCCGCTCCGCCTGGATCTCGGGCCTCGGCCTCGCGGTGAAGGCGGCTTCTGTCTTTCCTGGAAATCCCGAAGCCGGGCGCGCGCTCGTCAACGGCACGGTCAATCTGCTCAACGACGAGACCGGTCTGCTCGAGGCGCTTGTCGATTTTGCGCTGGTGACGAAATGGAAGACGGCGGGCGACAGCCTGCTCGCCGCGCGCCGCCTCGCCCGGCCCGAGGCGCGCGAGATTCTGATCTGCGGCGCAGGTCATATCGCCGGCGCGATGATCGAGGCCTATTCCGCGGCCTTCCCCGAGGCGCGTTTCACGATCTGGAACCGCACGCGGCTCACCGCCGAAGCGCTCGCCGCGCGCACCGGCGCCCATGTCGCCGACGATCTCGAAACCGCGGCGCGCCGGGCCGAGATCATCGCCTGCGCGACGATGGCGACCACGCCCTATCTGCGCGGCGACTGGCTGACGCCCGGCACCCATGTCGATCTGATCGGCGCCTATCGCCCCGACATGCGCGAAGCGGATGACGCCGCGCTGCGCCGTGCGCGGATCTTCTGCGACAGCCGCGCGACGACGGTCGAGCATATCGGCGAATTCCGCGATCCGATCGCGCGCGGGGTGATGGCGGAGGCCGATATCGTCGCCGATTTCTACGATATCGAGGCGGGGCTTTTTACCCGCAGCTCGCCCGAGGAAATCACGCTGTGCAAGAACGGCGGCGGCGCGCATCTCGATCTGATCTGCGCGCAATACATCCTTCAAACCTGGCGCCAGAAGCGCGGCTGAGGCGCCTTTGACTGCGGTGGAATGAGTATTTGGACCAAGAAAAAGCACATGGTCTTTTCCTGGTTCAAATACCCCCGCCGGAGGCGTCCGACTTTGCCAGAGGCGCTCAGGCCCGTTTCGCGACCGCGACGCCCAGCAGTTCGAGCACCTTTGCCTCGATATCCGAGGCGCCCATCTTCGCGCTCGCATACATGTCCTCGGCATTGGCGTGGTCGATGAAGGTGTCGGGCAGCACCATCGAACGGAAGCGATAGCCGCGATCGAAGACGCCCTTCTCGGCCAAGAGCTGCGCGACATGGCTGCCGAAGCCGCCGATCGCGCCCTCCTCGATGGTGATCAGCGCCTCGTGCTCGGCGACGAGGCGCAGGATCAGCTCCTCGTCGAGGGGCTTGGCAAAGCGCGCATCGGCCACGGTGGGGGCAAGCCCGCGGGCGGCAAGCGCCTCGCGTGCCTTCAGCACTTCGGAAAGACGGGTGCCGAAGCTCAGGATCGCGACGCGCGCGCCTTCGGCCACGATCCTGCCTTTGCCGATCTCGAGCGGAATGCCGCGCTCGGGCATGTCGACGCCCATTCCCTCGCCGCGCGGATAGCGGAAGGCGATCGGCCCTGCGTCATGCGCGGCCGCGGTGGCGACCATGTGGACAAGCTCGGCCTCGTCGGCGGCAGCCATCACCACCATGCCGGGCAGGCTCGACATGAAGCCGATGTCGTAGCTCCCCGCATGCGTCGCGCCATCGGCGCCGACGAGCCCTGCGCGGTCGATGGCAAAACGCACCGGCAGGCGCTGGATCGCGACGTCATGCACGATCTGGTCGTAGCCGCGCTGCAGGAAGGTCGAGTAGATCGCGCAGAAGGGTTTCATCCCCGCCGCGGCAAGCCCGGCAGAGAAGGTCACCGCATGCTGCTCGGCGATGCCCACGTCAAAGCAGCGGCGCGGGAAGCGTTCGGCAAACAGGTTCAGCCCGGTGCCATCGGGCATCGCCGCGGTGATCGCGACGATCTTCTCGTCGCGCTCCGCCTCGCGGATCAGGCTCTCGGCGAAGACCTTGGTATAGCTCGGCGCGTTCGAGGGCGCCTTCACCTGCACCCCGGTCGCCACGTCGAAACGGTTCGTCGCATGGCCGCCATCGGGGCGGCTTTCGGCGGGGGCGTAGCCCTTGCCCTTTTTCGTCAGCACATGGATCAGCACCGGGCCGGTCGCCCGCGCCTTGAGCATGCGCAAAAGCGGAAGCAGCGCGTCGAGGTCATGGCCGTCGACCGGGCCGACATAGGTGAAGCCCAGCTCCTCGAAGAGGGTGCCGCCCATCGCCATGCCCTTGAGCATTTCCTTCGCCCGCCGCGCGCCTTCCTGGAAGGGCTCGGGCAAGAGGCTCACGGCGCCCTTGGCGACCGCCTTCAGATCCTGCATCGGGCTTTCGGCGTAAAGCCGGGTGAGGTAGCGCGAGAGCGCGCCGACCGGCGGGGCGATCGACATCTCGTTGTCGTTGAGCACGACGAAGACGCGCTTGCCCAGATGCCCGGCGTGGTTCAGCGCCTCGAAGGCCATGCCGCCGGTGAGCGCGCCATCGCCGATCACCGCAATCGCGTCGCCGGTTTCCGCGCCAAGCTCGCGCGCCATCGCAAAGCCAAGCGCCGCCGAGATCGAGGTCGAGCTGTGGCCGGCACCGAAGGCGTCATAGGGGCTTTCCGACCGCTTGGTGAAGCCCGAAAGCCCGCCTTTCGCGCGCAGCGTGCGGATGCGGTCACGCCGCCCGGTCAGGATCTTGTGCGGGTAGCATTGATGCCCGACGTCCCAGATGATCTTGTCGCGCGGCGCGTCGAAGACCGCCTGCAGCGCGACGGTCAGCTCGACCACGCCAAGCCCGGCGCCCAGATGCCCGCCGGTGACCGAGACGGCCGAGATCGTCTCGGCGCGCAGTTCCGCGGCGAGTTTCTTCAGCTCGGCGTCGGAAAGCGCCTTGAGGTCGGAGGGCAGATGCACCCGGTCGAGGATCGGGGTCTTCGGGGTCTCGCTCATGCGCTGGTATCCCGTATCACTTTTCGCGCGCGATAACGTAACGCGCCGCTTCCCGCAAGTTTTCTGCCTTTGCGCCATAAGGTGCAAGGGCGGCTTCGGCCTCGGCGACAAGCGCGGCGGCGCGGGCCTTCGCGCCATCAAGGCCAAGGAGCGAGACGAAGGTCGCCTTGCCCGCCTCGGCATCCTTGTGCAGCCGCTTGCCCGCGGCCTCCTCCGAACCCTCGACGTCGAGGATGTCGTCGGCGATCTGGAAGGCAAGGCCGAGCGCCTTCGCATAGGCGGCGAGCGGCGCGCGATCGGCACCCGCCAGGATCGCCCCGGCCTGCGCCGCAAAGGAGATCAGCGCCCCGGTCTTGCCCGCCTGCAATTCGGTGATCTCGGCCAGCGTCAACGGCGCCGCGGCGGTTTCCGCCGCGATGTCGAGCGCCTGGCCATAGACCATCCCCGCCGCGCCCGAGGCCTGCGCCAGCGCCGCGACAAGCGCGATGCGATTTTCGGCGCCCCCAAGCGCGGGATCGGCGCAAAGCTGGAAGGCAAGCGTCTGCAGCGCGTCACCGGCCAGAACCGCCGTCGCCTCGTCCCATTTCACATGCACCGTGGGCTGGCCGCGGCGCAGATCGTCGTTATCCATGCAGGGCAGGTCGTCATGCACGAGCGAATAGGCATGCAGTGCTTCGACCGCCGCCGCCGCGGGCATCGCCGCCGCTTCGCCAATGCCGAAAAGCGCGGCCGATTCGAGCACGAGAAAGGCGCGCAACCGCTTGCCGCCACTTGCCGCATAGGCCATCGCGTCGCGCAGCGGCGTTTCGGGATGGGCCGCGATCGCCTGCGCCAGCGCGCCCTCGACCGCCGCCTGCACGTCCTTCAACCGTTCGGAAAACATCACAGCCCTTCGACCGGCACGCTGCCCGTGGGCTGACCGCCCTCGCCCAGCGTGATCTTCTCGACCCGCTCCTCGGCCTGCTTGAGCAGCATGGCACAGCGCTCCTTCAGCGCCGCGCCGCGCTCGTAAAGCCGGATCGAGGCATCGAGCGGCACCTCGCCGCGTTCGAGCTGGTTCACCACCTGCTCGAGTTCCTTCATCGCCTGCTCGAAGCTCAGCGTCGCAATCTCGGTGGGGGTCTCGCTCATCGCATCCTCCTGTCGCGTCTCGGGATGCCACGGACGGAGGCGGCGCGCAATAGAAAGGGCCGCGTGCCTTTGGCAGCGGCCCCCGAGATCTACGGAGATGGTCCGGTTAGGGTCTGGATCAGATCCTCCGTCCCAGCCAGGGTTCTAGACCCTAGGGGTTGCCCTCAGGCCTCGGCCCCCCTGACTGTCCCGACACTTCTCTCCAATATCACTCTAGACACTGGACCACCTCCTTTCATGCGTTGCCGATAAGGGTAGGGTGGCACAGATTTGGTGTATGGCAAGTTAAATTACGCAACGCTTGGCCGCGCACGCCACACAATTGCCCGATAAGGCGTCAAAGCGATCAAAGCGAGGGCGATTTTTACACACCAATCGGCCGTCGCGAGCGAGATCCAGAGCGGAACCTGCGGCCCGAAACCCAGAAGCGGCAGCGTCTCGTTCGCCCAGGCGACGTCATTCGCGGGGTCGATCCAGACGAGGCTCATCGAAAAGGCGGTGGTGAAGAAGATCGCGGTATCGAGGCTGGCGCCGATCAGCGTGGAGATCAGCGGCGCCTTCCACCAGCGGTCGCGCCGCAGCAGGTTGAAGACGGTCACATCGGTGAGCTGCGCGGCCAGGAAGGCCGCGCCGGAGCCGATCGCGACACGCAGCGTCACCAGCGGGCCGAACTCGCCCATGATCTGCGAGCCGATCAGCGAACAGATCACGCCGACGACGAAACCGGAGACCACGACGAAGCGCGCGGCCCGCGCGCCCTGCAGCCGGTTGGTCACGTCGGTGACGAGGAAGGCGAAGGGATAGGTGAAGGCACCCCAGGTCAGCCATTGGCCGAACAGGTGCTGCACGAGGATGTTGGAGGCCACCACGATGATGGCCATGGCAAGAATGCCGGGCAGGAAGCGTTTCATGAGGACACCGTTTTTACATGGTCGCGGAGACATGGTCCGGGGATCCGGACAGGCGCGGCGGATACGCCTGCGGGGCGCGCGGGTCAAGTGAAACCGCAGCTGCGCCTACTTTCCGAGCCGATATTCCACGAATTCGGTGGTCTGGAAGAAGTTCTGATTGTCGTCGGAAATCATCGTGAGCCGGATCGCCCCGGTCGCGTCGCGCCAGAGCGCGATCCCCTCGAGATTGTCATAGGTGCCCGGCAGCGTCTCGAGCAGCACCTCGCCGCCGCTGATCCGGTCGCCGCGGATGTCGAACACCTGGATCCGGGTGCGGAACCCCAGAAGCCCCCAGAAATCGCGCTCGAGCAGGTAGAACCGCCCGTCGGGGCCGAAATCGGCGCCGACCGGCAGCCAGCTGCCCGCGCGCGGGATCGAGAAGGGCTGATCCCATTTGCCGTTCCGATAGCGCCAGACGGGGAAGGGGGCGGCGGTGGCGCCCGAGCGCTCCGGCATCGTGTAGAGCGTGCCGTCGGGCGCGATCGCCAGCGCCTCGAGCGAGGAGTTGGTCTGCATCTGCCTGAAGGCCTCGGGGCGCGGAAGGCGCTCGGCGGGGCCGTCGTCGCGCGGGTAATGCGCGACGCGGGCGATCCCCTCGAAGGAGATGTAGACGCTGCCGTCGGGCGCCATGGCGAGCCCTTCGGAATCGCCCGTCGCCCCCTTCAGCACCTTGCCGGAACTGTCGTGCAGCACCACCGGGCCCGCGGTCTCGACCCCGGTGATCCGGCCCTCCGCGTCGCGGTTCAGGTGCCCGCGCCAGATCGTGGCGCGATCGGACTGGGTGATGAAATCGCGCCCGTCGTCGGAGAGTTCGAGCCCGGAGAAGCCGCCGAAGCTCGGCTCCGACCGTTTCCAGACATAGGTCTGAACGAAGCTCAATGCGTTGTCGCCGCGTGCGCCGGCATGGCCGGCGTGAAAGAGCCCTCCGACGCCGATCAGCACCCCGAACGCGAGCGCGCTCAGGGCGAGGCGAGGATGGTGCGGCATTCGGCGGGGAGATCCGACATCACATAGGTCTTGGCGCTTTTCGGCGGCGGGCCGGTCCGCTTCGGTTTCTTCGGCGGGTGGCGCAGCTCTTCGAGATAGGTGGTCACCCACCAGTTCAGCGTGTCGTCGCAGCCGTCGCCGCCCTTCGACAGCTCGGCCACGGTGGGTTTCTGCACCTGGCAGAGCGGCGATCCGGCGGGGCATTTCAGGCGCACGTGGAAATGCACGTTGTGGCCGTAGATCGGGCGGATCTTCTGCAGCCAGGCGCGATCGCCCCTCGGCGCGGCATTGCACATCGCGATCTTCGCCGCGGCGGCGACGAAAATGCGGTCGACCCGCGGGTCGGAGGCGGCGGCACGCAGCAGCGCCATGTGCTGCGGCGTCCAGTTGCCGTTCACCCGGGTCTGGTCCTCGGTGCGGATCGAGATCGAGCCGATGCTTTCGCGCGCGCTCCGGCTGAGGTCGAGCCGCTTCGGCGGCAGCATCCAGATATCGGCGTCGAGGCCGATCTGGTGGCTGGCGTGGCCGCCGGTCATCGGGCCGCCGCGCGGCTGGCTGATGTCGCCGATATAGAGGCCCTTCCAGCCGGGCAGGCTGGCGGCGAAGCGCGAGAGATCCTCGAGATAGGCGATCATCTCGGGCTGGCCGTAATAGCGGTTGCGGCCAAGTCGCATCGCCTGCCAGGTCGGCCCGCTTTCCGGCAGCGCGACAAGCCCCGCGGCGCACCCGCGCGCATAGGTGCCGACCGGCTGGCTGTCGCCCCGGCTTGGCGCCTGCACCGCGCCGAAGAGCTGCCGCGCGAGCGGCTCGGCCGCGGCGGGCAGGGCGGCAAGGGCGAGCGTGAGCGCGATGGCGGTCGAACGGAAGATACTCATACGGTCGGTTGGTCCTCGGCTACGGGGCGCGGATCGCCCTTCGATCGCACGAAGCCTAGCAGGACAAGACCGATGACGAAAAGCACGATGATGGGAGTGATGCCGATCGACTGGTCGGAGGAGATCTGAGTCATCACCCCGATCGCGATCGGCGCGATGAAGGCCGTGGCCTTGCCTGTGAGCGCGTAGAGGCCGAAATGCTCGGTGATCTTCTCGGGATCGGCCTGCCGCACCATCATCGTGCGCGAGGCCGATTGCAGCGCGCCGCCACCGGCCCCGATCAGCCCGCCCATGACGTAGAAGGCGATGTCGGGGAGATGGCTTTCCGGCCCCACCGCGATGCCGAAGACGCCGTCGCGATGGATGAAGACGACGCCGACGACGACCGCGGTAAGCAGGATCAGGTTGAACACGATCACCGCCATCGGGCCGAACCGGTCATCCGCCTTGCCGCCGAGCCAGGCGAAAAGCGCGCCGGTGATCGTGCCGAGGATGCCGAAGATGCCGATCTGCATGATCGACCAGTCGAGCACCCCTTTCGCGTAGAGCCCGCCGAAAGTGTAGATCCCGTTCAGCGCGTCGCGATAGAGCATCGAGGCGATCAGGAAGGCGAAGAGCGAGCGACGCTTCGGCAGGCCCTTCAGCGTTGCGCGCAGCTCGGGCCAGGCCTCGCGCGCGGCGCGCGGCACCGAGATCGCGCCCGGGTGCCGCGGCTCGCGCACCCAGAGGAAGAAGGGGATCATGAAGACCGCATACCACACCGCAGTGAGCGGTCCGACGACGCGGGTGTCCTCGCGCGTGGCCGGGTCGAGGCTGAACATCGGCGGCAGGCCGACGAGCGTGTGCCCGGTCTTCGGGTTCACCTGCAGGAGCGTCAGCATGATGATCAGGCACAGCATGCCGCCGACATAGCCGAAGGCCCAGCCCGAGCCGGAGACCTTGCCGATCTGCTCGCGCGGGGCGAGGTCGGGCAGCATCGCATTGGTGAAGGTGGTGGCGAATTCCATCCCGATCATGCCGATCGCGAAGGAGGTCATGATCAGGATCAGGTTGAAATTGCCGGGCTCGGCATACCAGAGCCCCCAGGCGCCGAGCACATACATCAGCGAGAAGAGCCAGATGAAGGGCATGCGCCGGCCGGAGCGGTCGGCGATCGCGCCGAGGAAGGGCGAGGCGAGGGCGATCACGATGCCGGCAAGACCGACGCCATAGCCCCAGACCGTCTGCGCGGTGGTGCCGGAGCCGAGCAGATCCTCCATGAAGGGGGCAAAGATGAAGGTGATGAGCAGCGTGTTATAGGGCTGGCTCGCCCAGTCGAAGAACCACCAGCCCCAGATCCGTTTGCGCGTCGTGATCATGCCGTCCCCCTGAGATCCCTCACGCGCGATGAAGCCCGAAACCCCGGGGCGGCGCAAGGGCGCGATTGGGGGGTCAGATCTGCGGCGGCCAGGGGCGTTCGTGATCGGCGGCGATCCAGTGCTTCACCCAGTCGGGCAGCTCGGGGCTCTCGCCGTGATGACCCATCGCCTCCACCACGCTTTGCGGCGGCACGATCCCGGCGGGCGAGGTCACCGCGGCACGCACCAGAAGGTGGTTGCAGCACTCTTCGCCGCGCCACATCGCCTGTTCCATGTAGACGAAGCGATGATCCCAGCCGATGCAGCGCGAGCGCATCTCGAAACGCTGCATCATCGTGATCCGCTTGCGGTAGCGCGTGGTGTTGCCGGCGACGACGATGCCCCAGCGATTGGCGATCAGCGCCTTGTTCAGCCCCGCCCGCTGCGCAAGCGAGATCCGCCCAAGGTCGAACAGCGTCAGCGTGCGACCGTTGTTCAGATCCTTCCAGGGGTCGATGTCCCAGGGCCAGGCGATATGCCGGGTCACCACCGTGTCCAGAATGTCGATCGGCCCCTCGCGCGATGTCGCGAGCGCCTTCACCATGCGGATAATCGGATACATATGCGCCTCCCTCGCGCCAACGTGCCGCAGTGCAGCGGCAAGGGCAATCGCTACGTCGCGGCAAATGCCGCGTTTGCGCAGGTTGCATGAGGGGCCGTGCTGGCTTACCTCTGCGGGGCATCACCGGAGGTTCGCATGACCGCGCTCGCGCTGCCCTACAATCTGCTGATGGCGATCGACCTGCTTTTGCAGCTGGTCTGGTACGTCATCCTCGCCCATGTGATCATGAGCTGGCTGATCGGTTTTCAGGTGCTGAACCTGCGCCAGCCGTTCGTCGCGCAGGTCTGGTATTTCCTCAACCGCGCGCTTGAGCCGATCTATGGGCCGCTGCGCCGGATCATCCCGGCGACGCCCGGGCTCGACCTGACGCCGCTCGTCGCCTTCTTCATCATCATCCTGCTGCGCCGGCTGCTCTTCGGGCTCTGACGATGCCCGGGGACGTCGCCACGCCAGAGGCGCTGCTCGCCTCCGTCTTCGGTTTTCATGCCTTCCGCCCCGGGCAGGAGGAGATCGTGCGCGCCGTGCTCGCCGGGCGCGACACACTGGCGATCATGCCGACGGGCGGCGGGAAATCCCTGTGTTTCCAATTGCCTGCGCTGTGCCTGCCGGGGCTGACCGTGGTCATCTCGCCGCTGATCGCCTTGATGCGCGATCAGGTGCGGAGCCTGCGCGAGGCGGGGGTGGAGGCGGGCGCGCTCACCTCCGGCAATACCGAGGAGGAGACCGAGGCAGTCTTCGCCGCGATCGACGCGGGGCGGCTGAAACTCCTCTACATCGCACCCGAACGCCTTGCTTCGGGCGCCACGCTGAACCTCCTGCGCCGCGCGGGCACCCGGCTCATCGCGGTGGACGAGGCGCATTGCGTCAGCCAGTGGGGCCATGATTTCCGCCCCGATTACCTGCGCATCGGCGATCTGAAACGCACGCTCGGCGTGCCGCTCGCCGCCTTCACCGCCACTGCCGACGAGGAAACCCGCGCCGAGATCGTGACGCGGCTTTTCGAGGGGCGAGCGCCGGAAACCTTCCTGCGCGGCTTCGACCGGCCGAACATCCACCTCGCCTTCGCGCCGAAGGATCAGCCGCGCCGGCAGATCCTCGACTTCGCGGCGGCGCGGCGCGGGCAGTCGGGCATCGTCTATTGCGGCACCCGCGCGAAGACCGAGGCGCTCGCCCAGGCGCTGAACGAGGCGGGGCATCCGGCCTGTTTCTATCACGGCGGGATGGAGGCGGAAGATCGTCGCGTGGTCGAGACGCGGTTCCAGCGCGAGGACGGGTTGATCGTCGTCGCCACCGTCGCCTTCGGCATGGGGATCGACAAGCCCGACATCCGCTGGGTCGCCCATGCCGATCTGCCGAAGTCGATCGAGAGCTATTATCAGGAGATCGGCCGCGCCGGGCGCGATGGCGCGCCCGCCGAGACGCTGACGCTCTATGGCCCCGACGACATCCGCTATCGCCGCCAGCAGATCGACGAGGGCCTCGCCCCGCCCGAGCGCAAGGCCGCCGATCACGGCAGGCTCAACGCGCTTCTGGGCCTCGCCGAGGCGACCGGATGCCGACGGCAGAACCTGCTTGGCTATTTCGGCGAAAGTTCCGGGCCCTGCGGCAATTGCGATCTTTGCGAGCATCCGCCCGAGCTTTTCGATGGCACAGACGCGGTGCGCAAGGCGCTTTCGGCCGCGCTGCGCACCGATCAGAGCTATGGCGCCGGCCACCTGATCGAGATCCTGCTCGGCCAGACGAATGACCGGATCCGTGCGCGCGGGCATGACCAGCTGCCGACCTTCGGCGTCGGGCGCGAGCTGAGCCGGCCCGAATGGCAGGCGGTGTTTCGCCAGATCCTCGGCCATGACCTGATGCGCCCCGATGTCGAGCGGCACGGCGCGCTGGTGATGACCGAACGCGCGCGGCCGATCCTGCGCGGCGAGGAGCGGATCACGCTGCGCCGCGATCTGGTGCGGCGCAATCGTTCGAAACCGGTGGCGAAGGCGCTGGTGGCGGAGGAGGACGCGCCGCTGCTCTCGGCGCTGAAGGCGAAGCGGCGCGCGCTGGCCGAGGCGGCGGGGCTGCCGGCCTATATGATCTTTCCGGACCGCACGCTGATCGAGATGGCCGAGGCGCGGCCCGGCACGCTCGACGCGATGGCGCGGGTGAACGGGGTCGGCGCGAAAAAGCTCGAAAGCTATGGCGCGGCCTTCCTCGAGGTGATCGCGGGGGCGGGCAGCGCCGAGGAGCTGCACCCGGCGCGGATGAAACTCGCCGGTCGCGCCGAGGGCGAGCTTTTCGACCGGCTCGCGGCGGCGCAGCTCGCTCTGGTGCGCGGGGAGGACGGGCAGGATCGCTACCTCAGCTGCACGCAGACCACCCTGCGCCGGATCGCCGAGGTCAAACCGGCGAGCCGCGCCGATCTCGAGCGGATCGGTGGGCTGGGCGAGGCGAAACTCGCGCGGTTCGGCGATGCCTTCCTTGCGCTGATCGCGGATTATCGCTGATCATCCTGCCGCGGCCTCGGGCGCGACCGGGCGCACGCCTTCGGGCGCGCAGGCGAGGATGCGCTCGGCGATCGCGGCCTTCTTCAGCGGCTTGGTGAGATAGTGGTCGACCCCGGCGGCAAAGATCGACTCGCTGTCGCCATCCATCGCATGGGCGGTGAGCGCACAGATCGGCACATGCTGATCGGTGCCGAATTCCGCGGCGCGGATCGCGCGCGTCGCCTCCCGCCCGTCCATCTCGGGCATCGAGATGTCCATGAAGATCAGGTCGGGCGCGAAACTGCGCCAGAGCGCCACCGCCTCGCGCCCGTCGCCCGCGAAGCGCAGCTCGATGTCGAAATCCTTCACCATCTTGCCGAAGACGAGCTGGTTGGTACGGTTGTCCTCTGCCGCGAGCACGCGCATCTGGCGTTTCAGCACGGGCGGCGGCGGGGGCGCAACGGGGGCTGGCTCGGGCTCAGGCTCGGGGGCCGAGAGTTTCTGCAGCATCCGGAAGAGATCGGAGCGCAGCACCGGTTTTTCGAGACAGCCGACGAGCGAGCAATGCGTTTGCGCGGCCTCCAGCGCCTCCTTGTCGGAGGTCAGCAGCAGGATCGGCGTGGTGATGCCGCGGGCTTGCAACCGTTCGGCCAGCTCGACGCCGTCGAGATCGGGCATCCGGTGATCGGTCAGCACGAGATCGAAGCTCGCCCCCTCGTCGATCACCTTCAGCGCCTCCGCAGCGTTGCGGCAGAGCGTCACCTCGAGGCCGTAGGTCTCGAGCTGGCGCTCGAGGATCACGCGGTTGACGAGCAGATCGTCGACCACCAGCGCAGCATGCAGCGTGATCGGCGGCATCGGTTCGTCGATCGGGTCCATCGGTTCGGCGCGCGGCACGGTGATGCGGAAGCCGAAGCACGACCCTTCCCCCAGCACGCTGTCGACCCAGATCGCGCCGCCCATAAGCTCGACGAGCTGACGGGTGATCGCGAGGCCGAGGCCGGTGCCCTCGAACTTGCGGTTCGAGGCGCTCTCGACCTGGTTGAACTCGCCGAAGACATGCTCGACATTGTCCCGCGCGATGCCGATGCCGGTGTCTTCGACGGTGATGTGCAGCTCGTATTTCGCGGCGTCCCGCTCAAACCCGACGACACGGGCGAGGACATGGCCGGTCTCGGTGAATTTCACCGCATTGCCGATCAGATTGGTGAGGATCTGCCGCATCCGGCCCGGGTCGGCGACGAAGCGCGTGGGCAGGAACAGGTCGTAATCGACGAGCAGCTTGACCCCCTTGTCCTTCGCCGAGGGTTGCAGCAGCACCATGATCTCGTGGATGCAGCGTTCGAGATCGAAGACCTCGGGATAGAGGCGCAGCCGCTCCGCCTCGATCTTCGAGTAGTCGAGCACGTCGTTGATGATCGTCAGCAGCGCCTCGCCCGAGGAGCGGATCGTTTCGGCGTAGAGTTTCTGCTCCTCCGTCAGGCTGGTTTCGGCGAGCAGCTCGGCCATGCCGACGACGCCGTTCATCGGCGTGCGGATCTCGTGGCTCATGTTCGCGAGGAAGGCGGATTTCGCGCGATTCGCGGCCTCCGCCTTGCGGCGCGCCTCCTCGAGTTCCGCCTCTCGCGCGATCATATGGGTGATGTCCTGCGACAGGCAGACGAGATCGCCGCCGTCGCCCCAGCGGTCGATCAGCTTGATATGGCGGCCCGATTGCGTCTGCACCACGAAGGGTTCGATATGTTCGGAGCGGATCCGCGCGACCATGTCGTGATGCCAGTCGATCGGATCGCGCCCGGCCATGTCGACCATGTGATGTTCGGCGACGATGCGCAGAACCGCGTCGTAGGTCACCCCGGCGCTGATCGCGATCTCGCCCTGAAAGAAGGAGAGATAGGCCCGGTTCGCGACGACGAGGCGCAGATCGCTGTCATAGACGGCGAAGCCGTCGCGGATCGTTTCGAGCGCGTCCCAAAGGCGGCGCTGGGCGATCAATGCGACGGAATTGGCGCGTTCGAGGTCGATGCGGACCTTCGAATTCTCGCCCTTGAGCGATTCGGCCTCGGTGAGGGCGCGTTGCAAGCCGCTGCGCTGCGCGACGATCTGATCCGAAAGCGATCGGGCATGCTGCGCCAGCTTCTGGTTCGCTGCGAAAAGCTCCCGCTTCTTCTGTTCGAGAAGCCGCTCCGCCGCGAGCCGCGCGCGCCGCTCCTGCGCCAATTTCTCCACCATGCTGGCGTGCATCGCCCGCGCCTGTCCCTGACTGGTCCGTTCGGGGCAGCTTCGCATCTGCGGGTGAATTTAGCCTTAATGTCGTTCAGCGTGATTGATCGCCATCGCCGGGCATGAGACGATCCGGGCACTGTCTGGAGGAATTCATGCGCCCCTTTTCCCGTATCGCCGCCGCCGCTTTGCTGTCTGTCGCTGCCGCCCTGCCCGCCGTGGCGCAGGATCGCCCGCTGATCCCGGCCAAGCGCCTGTCGCTCGCCGAGGGGGTCGATCTGTCCGGCCGCGATCTCGCGCAGATCTTCGATACCACGCTCGAAGCCTGCGCGGCGGCCTGCCTGACCAATCCGGCCTGCGAGGCGGTGACCTTCAACGCGCGCAACAATTCCTGTTTCCCGAAAGCGGGGGTGAGCGGCGTCACGGCCTATCAGGGCGCCTTCTCGGGCATGGTGATCCCCGCGGCGAAAGGGGCCGAGGCGCGGGCCCGGACGCGGGCGGATGATCTCGATTTCCTCGGGGGGGATGCGCTTGGCGATGCCTATGATCTCGCCGCCGGTCTCAGCCGGGAGCATCTGACGAATTTCGCGAAAGCCGATCAGCTGGCGCAGGCGCTCGCCGAGGCGCGGGCGCAGGGCAACTGGACCCGCGCGCAGGCGATCGAGGGGGCGCTGATCGTGCTTACCGATGCCTCCGATCAATGGGTCGATTATGCCGCGCTGCAATTGCGGCGCACCGACGGCCGGCAGGTGTCGCGGGCGATCTCGGCGGCGGTGAACGGTTACTTGCGTGCGGCGAAGGCGCCGGCCCAGGCCGAGGCGCTGATGGGGCTCGCGCGGGCGCTCGACGCCGCCGACCGGCATCGCGAGATGCTCGCCGCGTTGCGCCTGGCCGCGGAGCTTTCGCCGCGGGACGACATTGCTGCGGCGCTCGCCGATGCGGAGGGGAAATACGGTTTCTCGATCGCGGAGCATCAGGTCGAAGCCGACAGCGCCGAGCCGCGGATCTGCGCGAATTTCAACGAAGATCTGGCGAAGAGCGGGGTGGATTACGCCTCCTTCGTGCAACTCCCGCAGCCCGGTCTTTCGGTCGAGGCGGAGGGGAGCCAGATCTGCGTCGGCGGCCTCGACCATGGCGCGCGTTATGCGCTGACCTTCCGCAAGGGGCTGCCCTCGGAAACCGGCGAGACGCTGGCGAAGGATGTCACCATCACCGCCTATGTCCGTGATCGTTCCCCCGCCGTCACCTTCCCGGGCCGCGCCTATATCCTGCCGCGCGGCGAGGACAGCGGCGTGCCGGTGCAGACGGTGAACCTCGAACATCTCGATCTGCGCCTGCTCAAAATCTCCGATCGCAACCTCGTGGCGACGATGCGGCAGGGCTATTTCGCGAAATCGCTCGACCATTGGGAGGAGGAGTATTTCGCCGACGATCTCGCGCAGGAGGTCTGGAAAGGCAGTGCCGACGTCAAGATGGAGGTCAACCGCGACATGGCCACGCGGTTGCCGGTGCAGGACGTCACCGGGCCGCTCGGGCCGGGGATCTATGCGCTCTCGGCCTCGGTGCCGGGCGCCGATCCCTATGACCACCCGCCGGCGACGCAGTGGTTCGTGATCTCCGACATCGGGATGACGACGTTTTCGGGCACCGACGGGCTGACCGTCGCGCTGCGGGGCCTTTCCGATGCGCAGCCGGTCGCGGGGGCCGAGGTGCAGCTTGTCTCGCGCGCGAATGCGGTGATCGGCACGGTGACGAGCGACGCTCAGGGCCTGGCGCATTTCGACGCGGCGATCGCGGCGGGCAACGGCAATGCGGCGCCGGCGCTGGTTTCGGTGACGAAGGGGGAGGATATCGCCTTCCTCTCGCTCACCGATGCGGAATTCGACCTTTCCGATCGCGGTGTCGCGGGCCTGCCGCCGGCCCCGCCGATCGACGTTTACCTCACCACCGACCGCGGCGCCTATCGCGCGGGCGAGACGGTGCAGGCCACGATGCTCGCGCGCGACGCGGAATCCGCGGCGCTGCCCGGCGTGCCGCTCACCGCGGTGCTGATGCGGCCCGATGGCGTCGAATATGCGCGCAACCTCGCGCAGGACGCGGGCGATGGCGGCCATGTCGCGGCCTTCCCGATCGGGGCGCAGGCGCCGCGCGGCACCTGGCGGCTCGATGTCTTTGCCGATCCGAAGGCGGCGCCGCTCGCCTCGAGCAAGATCCTCGTCGAGGATTTCCTGCCCGAGCGGATCGACTTCGCTCTGAACTTGCCCGATGGGGTGATGTCGGGTGGCGATTTGCCGGTGATCGGCCTCGATGCGCGCTATCTTTTCGGCGCACCGGGGGCCGGGCTCGAGACCGAGGGCGATCTGCTGATCACCGCGGCCTCGGATCTGCCGGGCTTCGTGGGCTATCGCTTTGGCCGTTACGACGATTTCATGGACCGGATCTATGACAGCCTCGACGCGGGGGAGACAGACGCCAAGGGCCATGCCGAGATCGCGGTCACCCTGCCGGACCTCCCGCCCGAGGCGGCGCGTCCGCTCGAGGCGAAATTCACCGTGCGGGTGAAGGAAGGCTCCGGTCGTCCGGTCGAACGCTCGATCTCGCGGCTGATGATGCCGCCCGAGCCGGTGATCGGCATCAAGCCGATGTTCGGCGAGACCGCGGCCGAGGGCTCGGAGGCGCGCTTCCAGATCGTTGCGCTTGGCCCCGACGTGAAGCCGATGGCGATGAGGCTGCACTGGGTGATGAACCGGGTCGAGACGCGCTATCAATGGTATGCGCTCGACGGCTCGTGGAACTGGGAGCCGGTGACGCGCCGCACCCGGGTGGCCGAGGGCGATCTCGCGCTCGACGGTTCGGGTCCGCAGGAAGTGGGGGCGAAGGTCGACTGGGGCGAATATGAGCTCGTCGCCGAGGCCGAGGGCAATGCCGTGGCGAGTTCGGTGCGGTTCGATGCCGGCTGGTATGCGCCGGCCGATGTGCTCGCCTCGCCCGACCGGCTCGAGATGTCGCTCGACAAACCTGCCTATGCCTCGGGCGACACCGCGAAGCTGCGCCTCGTCGCGCCGGCGGGTGGGGTGGCGCTGGTGTCGGTGCTCTCGAACCATCTGATCTCGCTCGATGCGAAGCCGGTGAAGGCCGGGGAGAACCTGATCGACGTGCCAGTGACGGCGGAATGGGGGGCGGGCGCCTATGTCACCGCCTCGGTGATCCGCCCGCTTTCGGGCGAAGCACCGGCGCGCGCGTCGAACCGGGCGCTTGGGCTCAGCTATGCCAAGGTCGATCCGGGGATGCGCGCGCTGCAGGCGAGTTTCGACGTGCCCGAATCCTCCGATCCGCGCGCGGCGCTGCCCATCGCGCTCAAGGTCGACGGCATCGCGCCCGGCGAGACGGTGCGCGCGACGATCGCCGCCACCGATCTCGGCATTCTCAACCTCACCGCTTTCAAGGCGCCCGATCCGCAGGGCCATTACTTCGGCCAGCGGCGTCTCGGCGTCGGGCTGCGCGACATCTACGGGCGGCTGATCGACGGGCGTTCGGGGGCCGATGGCATCATCCGCTCGGGCGGTGACGCCGATATGGGCCTCGTCTCGAACGCGCCGCCGCCGACCGAGGAGCTGGTCGCCTATTTCTCCGGCGTGCTGACGGCGGACGAGAACGGCGTGATCCATACCTCCTTCGACATGCCGGCCTTCAACGGCACCGTGCGGCTTGCTGCCGTGGTCTGGTCGAAGACCGGCGTCGGGCAGGCCTCGGCCGATGTGCTGGTGCGCGATCCGGTGGTGGTGACCGCCTCGGTGTCGCGCTTCCTGGCGCCGGGGGACAGCTCGCGTCTGCTCCTCGAGATCGTGCATGCCAAGGGCCCCTCGGGGCGGATGGGGCTTGATGTGACCTCGGCGGGGCTGGTGCTCGGCGAGCGTCCCTCGGGCGTCACCCTCGCCGATCTCGGCAAGGCAGAGGTCTCGGTGCCGATCACCGCCCCCGCGGGCGATGGCGTGCAGGAGATCCGCATCGCGCTCACCACGCCCGACGGAAAGCTGCTTGAGAAGGTGGTGAAGATCCCGGTCGAGCGGAACGATCCTGCCGTCGCGCATCAGTCGCGCTTCGACCTTGCCGCGGGCAAGACCTTCACTTTCGACGCGAATGTGTTCGACGGCTTCGTGCCGGGCACCGCCCATGCGACGCTCGCCGCCGGTCCCGCCGCGCAATTCGACGCGCCCGGTCTGCTGGCTGCGCTCAATGCCTATCCCTATGGCTGCACCGAGCAGATCACCTCGAAGGCGATGCCGCTCCTCTATCTCAGCTCGGTTGCCGAGGCGATGGATCTGGCGACGCCCGCCGATCTGAACGACCGGATCAACGTTGCGATCCGGAAGGTGCTGACCAATCAGGATGCCTCGGGCGCCTTCGGCCTCTGGTCGCCGAATTCGGGGGATGGCTGGCTTGACGCCTATGTCACCGATTTCCTCAGCCGCGCGCGGCACGAGGGGCATGCGGTGCCCGACACCGCCTTCCGCAACGCGCTCGACAACCTGCGCAATCAGGTGAATTACGCGCCCGATTTCGACCGTACCAGCAATGGCGGCGGCGAGGTTCTGGCCTATCAGCTGATGGTGCTCGCGCGAGAGGGCGCGGCGGCGGTGGGCGATCTGCGTTACTACGCGGACGTGAAGGGCGACGATTTCGCAACGCCGCTCGCCGCGGCGCAGCTTGGCGCGGCGCTTGCCTCCTATGGCGACCAGACGCGCGCCGATGCGATGTTCGCCCGCGCCGGGCGGATGATCGCGACGCTCGCCGCCGACAAGCCCAGCTGGCGCGACGATTACGGCAGCAATCTGCGCGACACGGCGGCGGTGCTGGCGCTTGCGTCCGAGGCGGGATCGACGGCTGTCGATCTCGATACGGTCGGCGCCTCGCTGGCGAAGCGGCTTTCGCAGGTGACGCTCTCGACGCAGGAGGCGACCTGGACGCTGATGGCGGCGAATACGCTTCTCGACCAGCCCGATGTCGCGCTGACGGTGGATGGCGTTCCCGCGAAAGGGCCGCTCGTGAAGCTGATCGACGCTGCCACGGCGGGCCGTTCGATCGCGATCGGCAATGCCGGCGACCGCGCCGAAGTGCTGACGCTGACCACGGTCGGCGTGCCCGAGGTGCCCGAGCCGGCGGGCGGCAATGGCTATGCGATCACCCGCGAATATTACACCTTCGACGGCGAAAAGGTCGATGTGTCGAAGGTGAAACAGGGCACGCGCCTTGTCGCGCTGATCGAGGTCACGCCGCATCACAATCAGGACGGGCGGCTGATGATCGACGATCCGCTCCCGGCCGGGTTCGAGATCGACAATCCGAACCTGATCGCGGGCGGTGACATCGCCGCGCTCGACTGGATCGACACCGAGCAATATCCCGCGATGACCGAATTCCGGCAGGAGCGCTTCCTGAGCGCGGTGGACTGGCACGGCAGCCGGCCGTTCCGCCTCGCCTATATCGTCCGCGCGGTGAGCCCGGGCACGTTCCATCAACCCGCGGCGCAGGTGATGGACATGTATCGCCCCGAGCTGCGGGCGCAGAGCGATGCGGGGCAGGTGGTGATCGAGTGACACCGCGCGCGCTCTTCGCGCTCGCCCTTGGCCTTGCGCTGGCTGCGGGCGGGCGCGACGCTTTCGACGGCTGGATCGCGGCGACGGATCTGCCGGTGACCGAGGTCGCGGTGGGCACCGAGGTGCTCGCGCGCGACGGCACGATTCTGCGCGCCTTTGCGGTGGCGGATGGCCGCTGGCGGCTGGCGCCCGGGCCGGTCGATCCGGGCTATCTCGCCGATCTCGTGGCCTATGAGGATGCCCGGTTCTACGCCCATGACGGCGTCGATCTGCTCGCCGTCGCGCGTGCAGCGGGGCAGGCGGTTTTCGCCGGTCATGTCGTTTCCGGCGCCTCGACGCTGACGATGCAGGTCGCGCGGCTGCTCGAGGAGGGGCCGACCGGATCGCTTGCCGGCAAGATCCGTCAGGCCCGCGTCGCGCTCGCGCTCGAACACCGGCTGACGAAGGCGCAGATCCTCGATCTCTACCTCCGCCTCGCGCCCTATGGCGGCAATATCGAGGGGGTGCGGGCGGCCGCGCTCGCCTGGTTCGGCAAGGAGCCACGGCGCCTCACGCCCGCCGAGGCGGCGCTGCTGATCGCGCTGCCGCAATCGCCCGAGGCGCGCCGCCCCGACCGCGACGCGAAGGCGGCGAAGGCCGCGCGCGACCGTGTGCTCGACCGGCTCGTCGCCGAGGGGGCGCTTGCCGCGGATGAGGGCGCGGTCGCGAAATCCGAACCGGTGCCGACACGCCGGCGCGACTTTCCCGCGCTCGCGCCGCATCTGACCGAACGGCTCGCGGCCGCCGCCCCGCCCGGTGCGCGGATTGAGACGACGATCGACAAGGGGCTGCAGGCGGCGGCGGAGAAACTCGCGCGGCGCGCGGTGACCGGGCTCGGGCCGCAGGTTTCCGCCGCGATGATCCTCGCCGATCACCAGAGCGGCGAGATCCTGGCACAAGTTGGCGGCGCCGACTGGACGAATACGAAACGCGCCGGGTTCGTCGATCTGAGCATGGCGCTGCGCTCACCCGGATCGACGCTGAAGCCTTTCGTCTATGCGCTCGCCTTCGACGACGGGCTCGCCCATCCCGAGACGCTGATCGAGGATCGCCCCGTCGCCTTCGGCACCTGGCATCCGCAGAATTTCGACCACCAGTTCCGCGGCACGATCCCGGTGCGGCAGGCGCTGACCTTCTCGCTCAACATTCCCGTCGTCAGCCTGACCGAGGCGCTGGGCCCCGCGCGGCTTCTGTCCACCCTGCGGCGGACCGGGGCGCGGGTGGATCTGCCGGGCAGCGGGGCGCCCGGTCTCGCGATCTCGCTTGGCGGGCTTGGCATCAGCCTCGCCGATCTGGTGCAGGCCTATGCCGCGCTCGCCCGCCTTGGCCGTCCGGTTCATCTTTCGGCCGAGGTCGGCCGCGCGCATCCGCTCGAGGGGCAGCTCTTCGGTCCGGTCGCGGCCTGGCAGGTCGGCAATATCCTCTCGAAGATCCCGCCGCCGCCGGGGGGCGCGCCGAACCGGATCGCCTATAAGACCGGCACCTCCTACGGGCACCGCGATGCGCTGGCGGTGGGGTTCGACGGGCGCCATGTCGGGGGCGTCTGGCTTGGCCGCGCCGATGGCACGCCGGTGCCCGGCGCCTTTGGCGGCGAACTGGCCGCGCCGGTGCTTTTCGAGCTTTTCGATCGCGTGGGGGCGGAGCGCGTCGCCCTGCCACCGCCGCCGCCCGCAACGCTGATCTTGCCGAATGCGCGCCTGCCGCAGCCGCTGCAACGCTTCCGCCCGCGCGATGCGGCCTTTGCAGCCGCGCCCGAAGGCGGACCGGAGGTCACCTTTCCGCCCGATGGCGCGGAGGTGGAAACGGGGGAGGGGGGGCTGACCGTGAAGCTGCGCGGCGGGGTGCCGCCCTTCACCTGGCTTGCCAATGGCGCGCCGGTGGCGGTAGCGACGCGGGCGCGCGAAAACACGCTCGCGCTGACCGGGCCGGGGTTCGTCAGCCTCACCGTTCTCGACGCCGAGGGGCGCTCGGCCTCGGCTCAGGTGCGGCTGACGCAGTAGCAAGGGAGTATTTGAACCAAGAAGAAATCAGCGCTTCTTCTTGGCCCAAATACTCATTGAAACGGTAACCGCCTCAGATCCGCTCGATCGCGATGGCGATGCCCTGGCCGCCGCCGATGCACATGGTGATCAGCGCGCGTTTGCCGCCGGTGCGCTCGAGATGGTAGAGCGCCTTCACCGTGAGGATCGCGCCGGTCGCGCCGATCGGGTGGCCGAGCGCGATCGCGCCGCCGTTCGGGTTGACCTTGTCGGGGTCGAGGCCGAGTTCTTTCGACACCGCCAGCGCCTGCGCGGCGAAGGCCTCGTTCGATTCGATCACGTCGAAATCGGAGACCTTGAGCCCGGTGCGTTCGCAGAGCTGCTGCACCGCGGGGATCGGGCCGAGACCCATCACCTCGGGGCGCACGCCGGCGACCGAGTAGCCGATGATCTTCGCGCGCGGCTTGAGGCCGGCGGCCTCGGCGGCATCGGCACGGGCGAGGATCAGCGCCGCGGCGCCGTCATTGATGCCCGAGGCATTGCCCGCGGTGACCGAGCCGTCCTTCTTGAACACCGGCTTCAGCGCGGCGAGCTTCTCGGCGGAGGTCGCCTTCGGGTGCTCGTCGGTGTCGAAGACCACCGTGCCCTTGCGCGAGACGAGCTCGACCGGGACGATCTCATCCTTGAAGGCGCCTTCGTCGATCGCCTTGCCGGCGCGACGCTGGCTTTCCAGCGCGAAGGCATCCTGCGCCTCGCGGCTGATGTCGCATTCGGTCGCGACGTTCTCGGCGGTCACGCCCATGTGGCCGGTGCCGAAGGGGCAGGTCAGCGCGCCGGTCATCATGTCGATGACCTTGGTGTCGCCCATCTTCTGGCCGAAGCGGGCGGCGGGCAGGATGTAGGGCGCACGGCTCATGCAGTCGACGCCGCCGGCAAGGGCGAAATCGGCGTCGCCGAGCATCAGCGCCTGCGTGGCGGAGACGATCGCCTGCGCGCCCGAGCCGCAAAGCCGGTTCACGTTCATCGCCGGGGTGCCGACCGGCACGCCCGCCTGGACCGAGGCGACGCGACTGACATACATGTCGCGCGGCTCGGTGTTGATGACGTGACCGAAGACGACCTGACCGATCTTGTCGGCGGCGAGGCCGGCGCGCTCCAGCGCGGCCTTTGACACGAGCGTCGCGAGGTCGATCGGCGCAAAGCCGGCAAGGCTGCCGCCGAAAGTGCCGATCGCGGTGCGCGCGCCGGACAGAATGACGATATCGGTCATGGAACTCCCCCATATGGTTGCGGGGGGAGATTAGCGCCTCACCCGGGGGCGAGCCAGTTGCCCCAAGGGGAAGTGACGGGGCGTCACTCCTCTTCTGCGGGCGCGAAATGCCATGAGAGCGATAACAAATCCCCGCCGCTCGTGCGGGCATTCGTGGTGGTGTGCCAGGTGGCGACGAGAAGGATCTTCCGAATCGGACGCATGGGAACCCCCCTGGAAATGCCCGCGCAGGGAGACTGCACCAAGGGGGTTGAGAAATCGTTGAAACCCGTCAGCCGAGTTTCACGCGCCCTTCGGGGGTGAGCAGCCAGGCCTCGCGCCCCTCGATCACCGCGGCGGAGACCGGCCCGCCATAGGCGGCGCTCGAATCCATGTTCAGGTGATTGCCGTAATGGGTGGCCTTGTCGATCGCGGTATGGCCATGCACCACGAGCTTGCCGTGATCGCGCGGATCGTCGAGGAATTCGGAGCGGATCCAGAGCATGTCATCCTCGGTCTGCTGGGCCAAGGGCACGCCCGGCCGGATCCCGGCATGAACGAAGAGCGCATCGCCAAAGACGAGATGCGTGGGCAGCGCCCCGATCCATTCGACATGTTCCTGCGGGATCGTCCAGAGCGCATCGGCATGGACCTCGGCCAGCGGCCGATCCTCCGGCCCGCGGATGCCGTAGGAGGTGAGCGTCGTCGCCCCGCCGACGCGCGGATGCAGCCAGGGCCGCTCGACGCGCAGGTTCGGATCGCGCGCCCAGGGGTCGGCGATGAACATCGAGAAAAGACGGTCGTGATTGCCCTTGAGCACATGCCAGGGCTCCCCCGCGGCCTGCCCCGCCATCAGGTGTTCGATCACCTGGCGCGATTTGGGGCCGCGATCGACGAGGTCGCCGACATGGATCAGGGGGGCGGTGAAATCGCCCTCGCGGGCGCGGTCGGCGGCGACGAGATCCTGCGCGCGGCGCAGAAGATCATAGTGGCCGTGGATGTCGCCGATGGCATAGCTGCGCATGGGTCGCTCCGATGGAAAAGGCCCCCCGCTTTGGCGGAGGGCCGGATTGCTGCGCCTGTGTTACGCTCAGGCGATGTTGAATTCCAGCGGTTTCACCTGCTGGAAGAGGCCGGTCGCCTCGAGCTCCTTCACGACGTCGGGCGCGAGCGCCTCGTCGAGATAGGCGATCGCGATCGCCTCACCGCCGGCGGCCGAACGGCCGAGCGTGAAGTTCGCGACGTTGGCGCCGTGATCGCCAAGCAGCGTGCCGAGCTTGCCGATGATGCCGGGGACATCCTTGTTCGTCGTGTAGAGCATGTGGTTGCCGACTTCGGCGTCGACATTGATGCCCTTGATCTGGATGAAGCGCGGCTTGCCGTCGGAGAAGCAGGTGCCGGCCACCGCACGCTCGCGGATGTCGGTGACGACGGTGACCTTGATGTAGCCGTCGAACACGCCCGACTTGTCCTGCGTGGTGGTCGAGATCTGGATCCCGCGATCCTTCGCGATCACCGGTGCCGAGACCATGTTCACGTCGGGGTTGGTGCGCTTCATGATGCCCGCGATCACGGCGCAGTCGAGCGCCTTGAGGTTCATCTTCGACACGGTGCCGTCATAGGTGATGTTGATCGCCTTGATCGGCTCGTCGGTCATCTGGCCGACGAAGGAACCGAGGTATTCGGCAAGCTTCACCCAGGGGCCCATGACCTTCGCCTCTTCGGCGGTCATCGAGGGCATGTTGAGCGCGTTCTCGACGGCCCCGTCGAGCAGGTAGTTCGACATCTGCTCGGCGACCTGCAGCGCGACATTCTCCTGCGCTTCCGAGGTGGAGGCGCCGAGGTGCGGCGTGCAGACGACGTTCGGCAGGCCGAAGAGCACGTTCTCGGTGGCCGGTTCGGTCGAGAACACGTCGAAGGCGGCGCCGGCGATATGGCCCGACTTGATCATGTCGGCCACGGCTTCCTCGTCGACGAGACCGCCGCGGGCGCAGTTGATGATGCGCACGCCCTTCTTCGTCTTCGCGAGGTTCTCGCGGCTCAGGATGTTGCGGGTCTGCTCGGTCAGCGGCACGTGGAGCGTGATGAAATCGGCGCGGGCGAGCAGGTCGTCGAGTTCGACCTTTTCCACGCCCATCTTGTCGGCCTTTTCCTGCGACATGAAGGGATCATAGGCGATGACCTTCATCTTCAGGCCCTTGGCACGGTCGCAGACGATGCCGCCGATATTGCCGGCGCCGATCACGCCGAGCGTCTTCGCGGTCAGCTCGACGCCCATGAACTTCGACTTCTCCCATTTGCCGGCCTGGGTCGAGGCATCGGCTTCGGGGATCTGACGCGCCACGGCGAACATCAGCGCGATCGCGTGTTCGGCGGTGGTGATCATGTTGCCGAAGGGCGTGTTCATCACGATGACGCCCTTCTTCGAGGCGGCGTCCTTGTCGACGTTGTCGACGCCGATACCGGCGCGGCCGATCACCTTGAGATTGGTCGCCTTCTCGAGCAGCGCCGCGGTGGCCTTGGTCGCCGAGCGGATCGCGAGGCCGTCATAATTGCCGATGATCTCGGCGAGCTTTTCCTTGTCCTTGCCGAGCTTCGGCTGGAAGTCGACCTCGATGCCGCGATCGCGGAAGATCTGCACGGCAGCGTCGGAGAGGGCGTCGGAGATGAGAACCTTGGGGGCCATGTCTGGGGCTCCTGAAATTTCGGGAATTTGGGAAAGGATGGGCGCCGCACTGCGCCCACCCGTCTTCGCAAATCAGGCCTGAGCGGCGATTTCCGCCTCGAAGGCGTATTCGATCCAGGGCATCAGCGCCTCGACATCGGCCGTCTCGATGGTCGAGCCGCACCAGATGCGCAGGCCGGCCGGAGCGTCGCGATAGGCGCCGACGTCGAGCGCGACGCCTTCCTTTTCAAGCCGTTTCGCAACGGCCTTGGCGAAGGCGGCGCCATCCTTGATGCGGTCATCGGTGAACTTCAGGCAGACCGAGGTGGTCGAGGCATTCGCCGGGTCGTTGGCGAGGTTCGCGATCCACGGACGCGCGGCGCAGAAGTCCCACACGACCTTCGCGTTGGCTTCGGCGCGGCCGATCAGGCCCTTGAGCCCGCCGATCGTCTTCGCCCAGTTCATCGCGACGAGGTAATCCTCGACGCAGAGCATCGACGGCGTGTTGATCGTCTCGCCGACGAAGATGCCCTCGATCAGCTTGCCCGCCTTGGTCATGCGGAAGATCTTCGGCAGCGGCCAGGCCGGCTTGTAGGTTTCGAGCCGTTCGACGGCACGGGGGTTGAGGATCAGAACGCCGTGGCCGCCCTCACCGCCGAGCACCTTCTGCCAGGAGAAGGTCACGACATCGAGCTTGTCCCAGGGCAGGTCCATCGCAAACGCGGCCGAGGTTGCGTCGCAGATCGTCAGGCCTTCGCGGTCGGCGGGGATCGCGTCGCCATTGGCCACGCGCACGCCCGAGGTGGTGCCGTTCCAGGTGAAGACGACGTCGGTGTTGAAATCGACGGTGGTGAAATCGACGATGTCGCCATAGGCGGCTTCCTTCACCTCGGCGTCGAGCTTGAGCTGCTTGACGACGTCGGTGACCCAGCCGGAGCCGAAGCTCTCCCAGGCGCACATCGTGACCTTGCGCGCACCGAGCAGCGACCAGAGCGCCATCTCGACGGCGCCGGTGTCCGAGGCGGGCACGATGCCGATGCGGTAGTCCGCGGGCACGCCGAGGATCTCGCGGGTGGTTTCGATCGCCTCTTTCAGCTTGGCCTTGCCGACGGCGGCACGGTGCGAACGGCCCAGAGGCGCGTCAGCGAGCATATCGAGGGAGAAACCGGGGATCTTCGAGCAGGGGCCCGAGGAAAAGCGCGCATTGGCCGGGCGCAGCGCCGGAGCTTGGTTAGCCATCTATGGTATCCTTCCAGATAAACGCCCCTCGTTGGGGAGAGGTGTCCCGCTGCCGCTCATATTGCGGGGCGTGCTCTGGCGCAAGCTGAATAATTGCGCTAATCCGCCGCATCAGCTCACGAAAGCGACACCTTTCTCCACTATCGGAAACTCAGCCCAAATGACCCAGTTCATCGCCACCCTGCTTGCCGATCCGAAAAGCGCCAATCTGGAGCGCGTTACGGTGGAGTCGCTGCGCGACGCCTGGGCCGGGGGGGAGGCGCGCTGGCTCAACCCGGGCGTGGCGGCGGAATTCGCGCTGGCCGAGGTGCCGTCGAATCGCTGGGAGGTCTGGGAGGGGCTGCAGGGCCTTGGCGTCGATCTCGTGGTGCAGGGTGCCGAGGGGCGCAAGAAGAAGATGCTGCTCGCCGACATGGACAGCACGATGATCCAGCAGGAATGTATCGACGAGCTGGCAGATGTCGCCGGCGTCGGGGCGCAGGTGGCCGGGATCACGGCGCGCGCGATGAATGGCGAGCTGGATTTCGAAGGCGCGCTGACCGAGCGGCTCGGGCTCCTGAAGGGGTTGTCCGCCGAGGTGATCCGGCAGGTGATCGAGGAGCGGCTGAGCTTCATGCCCGGTGGCCATGACCTCCTGCGCACGATGAAGGCGAATGGCGCCTATTGCGCGCTGGTCTCGGGGGGCTTCACCGCCTTCACCGGTTATGTCGCGGAAACGCTCGGCTTCGACGAGCATCGCGCAAATATCCTGATGATCGAGGAAGGCAAGCTGACCGGCGTGCCGTCGCGGCCGATCCTCGGACGCGAGGCCAAGGTTCAGGCTTTTCTGGAAATCTCGGAAATGCTGAAAATCGAGCATTCCGAGGTGATGGCGGTCGGCGACGGTGCCAACGATCTCGGCATGCTCAAGCTTGCCGGGGCCGGTGTGGCGCTGCACGCCAAGCCCTCGGTCGCCGCGCAATGCGATATCCGCATCAACCACGGCGATCTCTCGGCGCTGCTCTATATTCAGGGCTATTCGGTCGAGGACTTCGCCTGAACTTCGGCGCCGCCCTGCCAGACGCGGGTGAGGCGCCAATCATCGGAGAGGTGCACGAGATCGGCGGGCAGGCCCGGGGCGAGCCGCCCGGCCTTCGCGCCGATCACCGCCGCAGGCCGCGAGGTCGCCATCGCGAGCGCCTCTTCGGGCGTCACGCCAAGTTCCGCGATGCAGCGCGCGATCGCCTGCGGCAAGGTCAGATCCGCCCCGGCGAGCGTGCCGTTCTCGAGCCGCAGCGCCCGGTCGCGCCGCAGGATCCGCCGCCCGGCAAGGGGAAACTCCGTCATCGCCGTGCCGGCCGGCGCCATCGCATCGGTGACGAGAAAGATCCGCTCCCCAGCCAGACACAGCGCGAGCCGCATCACCTCGGGCGCGACATGGATGCCATCGGCGATCAACCCGGCGTGGAACGGCAGCGAGAGCGCCGCGCCGACAAGCCCGGGCTCGCGGGAGCCAAGCTGCGACATCGCGTTGAAGAGATGGGTGACGACGCTCGCGCCCGCCGCCTGCGCCGCCTCCGCCTCGGCATAGCGCGCCTCGGCATGACCGAGCGCGACCACGACGCCCGCGCCCGCAAGCCGCGCGATCTGCTGTGGCGTCGCCGCGGAGGGCGCCAGTGTCACCATCAGCGCGGGCAGGCCGGCGCGTGCCTCGCAAAGCGTGTCGAGGTCATCCTCCTCCATCGGGCGGATGTGCTGCGGCGGGTGGCAGCCGGGGCGGCGCGGATCGAGATGCGGCCCCTCGAGATGCAGGCCAAGGAACCCGGGCACGCGCCCGACCGCGGCAACGCCCGCCGCCAGCACCGCACGGGTCGCGGCGCGTGAATCGGTGATCAGCGTCGGCAGAACACCGGTCGTGCCGAGCCGCGCATGGGCCGCGCAGATCGTCGCAATCGCGCCGCCCGGGGCCTCGCCCGAAAGCATCACGCCGCCGCCGCCATTCACCTGCAGGTCGATCAGCCCGGGCGCCAGCGTGCCACCGGGCAAGGTGATGCGCCGGCCCTCGGGCGCCTCCGCCGCCGGCAGCAGCGCCGCGATTGCGCCACCCTCGACCACCAGCGCGTGGTCCTCGCGAAATGCCGCGCCGTCGAAAAGCCGCGCGCCGGTGAAGATCACTCTGTCCATGTCGTCTCGTCCATCGCAAGCGCGAGCGCCCCGTCAAGCGCCGTGCCCAGCGCCGGGCGCGTCGCCCAGTCCTTTACCGCGAGCGCCGCGCCGAGCCCGCCGATCCAGGTCACCGGCAGCGGTGCCTCCGGTTGCAGAAGCGCGATCGCGCGGCGGATCTCCGCGCGTGCCGCGCCGATCACCGCCTCCGCCGCTGGATCCCCCGCCTGCGCCGCGGCCAGGATGCGGGGCACCAGCGCGGCGAAATCGGCGGGCGTCGCGGTGAGCGAGAACCGCACCACGCCCGGCCCGCCGCCGAACTCGGCCACCAGCGCCGCGGTCAGATCCGTCGCGGGGAAATAGCCGTCGAGCACCCGGGTGACGTGGCTCAGCGCCGCGCGCCCGATCCAGGCGCCCGAGCCCTCGTCGCCAAGCCGCAGCCCCCAGCCGCCGATCGCGCGGATCTCGCCGCCGGTCTGGCGCGCAAAGACCGATCCGGTGCCGAGCGCGGCGACGATCCCGTCGGCGCGGCCAAGCGCGCCGCGCACCGAGGTGGTGACGTCCTGCACCACGCGCGCGGGGAAGGGCAGGGCGGCCTCGAGCCGCGCTCCGGCGCCCGAGAGATTGGTGCCGGCAAGGCCGAGCACCGCGCGCAGCGCGCCCTCCTGCCCGGCGCAGACCGTGGCGATCGTCGCGCGCAGGGTCGCGAGCGCGCCGTCGAAATCCGAGGCGATATTGGCCGGCCCACCCTCGGCGCGCGCGATGACGCGCCCCGACGCATCGGCCAGAACCGCGCGGCATCCGCTGCCGCCGCCGTCGATCCCGAGATAGAGCATCGCACCCCCTTCGCCGCGGCGAAGATGCAACGCCGGGCGCGGGGGGGCAAGCGGTAACGAATCGGCCGCGCGCACCGAATGGACATTGTGCGGGGCGCGGGCGAAACTGGCGCAGCAGGAGGGGCATGGTGCGCAAACCACTCGTTTTCATCGTTTTCGTGACGCTCGCGCTGGCGGCGACGCTGCTCGTCGCGCGCCCTGACCTCGCGGCGCTGCGCGCGGCGGTGGCGCAGCTCGCCGATCTGCGCGCGGCGCATCCGTTCGCGCTCGGCCTTGCGCTGTTCGCCGCCTATGTCCTCGTCACCGCGCTTTCGCTGCCGCTTTCGGTGCCGATGACGCTCGCGCTGGGCGCGCTCTTCGGCTTCTGGCGCGGGCTGGTCCTCGTCTCCTTCGCGGCAAGCCTCGGCGCGACCGGCGCCTTCCTCGTCGCCCGGTTTCTCGCGCGCGACTGGGCGCGGGCGCGCCTCGGCCGCTGGGCCGCGCGGATCGAGGCGCGGGTCGCGCGCGACGGCGCCTTCGCGCTCTTTTCGCTGCGCCTCGTGCCGGTGGTGCCCTTCTTCGCGGTCAATCTCGCCTTCGGCCTCACCGCCATGCGCGCGGCGCTGTTCTATGCGGTAAGCCAGATCGGCATGCTGCCGGGCACCGCCGCCTATGTCTGGGCCGGCACGCAGCTGGGCCAGGTCGATAGCCTGAGCGGATTGCTCAGCCCCGGCCTGATCGGCGCTTTTGCTCTGCTGGCCGTGCTGCCCTGGCTCGCGCGTTTCGGCCTGCGCTTGGTGGCGGCGCGTCGGCGCGCCCGGCGCTGGCCGCGGCCTGCGCGGTTCGAGGCCGATCTCGTGGTGATCGGTGGCGGCGCGGCGGGGCTTGTCGCAAGCTATGTCGCGGCGGCGGCGCAGGCGAAGGTGGTGCTCATCGCCGAGGGGCCGATGGGCGGCGATTGCCTGAATTTCGGCTGCGTGCCGTCGAAGGCGCTGATCGCGGCGGCAAGGGCGGCGGCCGGCGCGCGCGCGGCGGAGAGGCTGGGGGTAAGCGCCTCGGTCGAGGTCGATTTCCCGGCGGTGATGGCGCATGTCTGTGCCACGATCGCGACGATCGCGCCGAAGGATTCGGAGGAGCGCTATCGCGCCCTCGGCGTCGAGGTGATCCGCGGCCGCGCGCAACTCCTCGACCCGTTCACCGTTGCCCTGGGCGCGCGCCGCATCACCACCCGCACGATCGTTCTGGCAACCGGCGCGGCGCCGGTGATCCCGCCGGTTCCCGGCCTCGCCGAGGCGGCGCTGACGACCGAGACGATCTGGGACTGGCTCGCCACCCGCCCCGAAGCGCCCGAGGCGCTCGTCATCCTCGGCGGCGGGCCGGTCGGCTGCGAATTGGCGCAGGCGCTTGCCCGGCTTGGTGCAGGCGTCACGCTGATCGAGGCCGCCGATCGCCTGATCGCAGGCGAGGAGCCGGAGGCCTCCGCCCTGTTGCACGCGGCGCTCGTTCGCGACGGGGTGCAGGTGTTCACCGGCACCACGCTCGCGCGCGCCCTGCCGGGCAAGGCGGTGCTCGCCGATGGCCGCGAGATCCCCTGCACCGCGATCCTTGCCGCCACCGGTCGCCGGTTGCGCGCCGAGGGCCTTGGCCTCGAGGCGCTGGGCATCGCGAGTGACCGGGTGATCGCGGCGAATGATTTCCTGCAGACGGCGCAGCCAAATATCTTCGTCGCGGGCGATGCGGCCGGGCCGCGCGCGCTCACGTCCGCCGCCGGGCATCAGGGCTGGGTCGCGGCAATGAACGCGCTCGCCGCGCCGTTCTGGCGCTTTGACGCGCGCGCCGCGATCCCCGCCGCGATCTTCACCGAGCCCGAGATCGCCCGCATCGGCCTGACCGAGGCCGAGGCGCGCGCCGAGGGCATAGCGGTCGAGATCACCCGCTGGCCGCTCGCCGATCTCGACCGCGCGGTGGCCGAGGGGCGGACGGAGGGCTTCGTGCAGGTGCTCACCGCGAAAGGGGGCGACCGCATCCTTGGCGCGACCGTCGCCGGCGCGCAGGCGGGGGAGATCCTGGGTGAATTCGCCCTTGCGATGCGCCACGGTCTCGGCCTTTCGAAGATCCTCGCAACGCCGCATCTCTACCCGGGCTGGACCGAGGCGGCGAAGGCCACCGCGGGCCGCTGGCGCGCGGCGCGGGTGAGCCCGCGGCTGCTCGCACTTGCTGCGCGTTTCCATCGCTGGAGGCGCGGATGATCGACGCCCTCCTTCTGCCCGCGCAACGCCGCGCGACCGAGCCGCTGGCCCGCGCGGCGCTGCGCCTTGGGCTGCATCCCGATCAGGTCACGATCGGCGGGTTTCTTCTCGGCCTTTGCGCGCTGCCCGCGCTGGCGCTGCATCTCTGGCCGCTCGCGCTTGCGCTGATCGCGCTCAACCGGCTTGCCGATGGGATCGACGGCGCGATGGCACGGCTGAGCCGGCCGACCGATCGCGGCGCCTTCCTCGACATCGCGCTCGACTTCCTTTTCTACGCGCTGGTGCCGCTCGGCTTCGCGCTGGCCGATCCCGCGCGCAACGCGCTGCCCGCCGCGGCGCTGATCGCCGCCTTCGTCGGCACCGGCTCCTCCTTCCTCGCCTTCGCCGCGATCGCCGCGCGCCGCGGGATGCGGGCGGAGGCCTTCCCGGCGAAGGGGCTCTATTACCTCGGCGGCCTCACCGAGGGCGCGGAAACGATTGCGGTCTTCGCCGCGATGTGCCTGTTTCCCGCGGCCTTTCCCGCGCTTGCCTGGCTCTTTGCCGCGGCCTGTGCGATCACCACGCTGACCCGCTGGCACTGGGGCTGGCGCCGCTTTTCGGAGGAGTAGATGCGCGCCCTTCTTGCCGCCGCGCTGATCGCGCTTGCCACGCCCGCATTGGCCGACTGGGCCGCCACCGAGGCCGAGGCCCGCGGCCAGACGGTCTGGTTCAACGCCTGGGGCGGCGATCCGCGCACGAATGATTTCATCGCCTGGGTCGGCGCGCAGACCGAGGCGCGTTTCGGCGTGAGGGTCGAACAGGTGAAGCTGAGCGACACCGCCGAGGCGGTCGCCCGGGTGCGCGCGGAAAAGGCCGCGGGGATGACCGAAGGCGGGGCGGTCGATCTCATCTGGATCAACGGGCCGAATTTCCTCGCGATGAAGGAGGAGGGGCTGCTCGCCGGCCCCTTCGTCGCCGATCTGCCCAATGCGCGCTTTGTCGACCTTGCGCCCGGGGCGCCCGCGACGCGCGATTTCACCGTGCCGGTCGCGGGGATGGAGGCGCCCTGGCGGCTTGCCAAATTCGTCTTTGCCCATGATGCGGCGCGTGGCGCAGAGATGCCGCGCGACATGGCCGGTTTCGTCGATTGGGCCGCGGCGCATCCCGGGCGGATGACCCATCCGAACGCGGCGAATTTCATCGGCGCGACCTTCCTGAAACAGGCGCTGGTCGCGCTTGCCCCCGATCCGGAGGCGCTTGCGCAGCCGGTGACGGACGAAACCTACGCGCGGGAAACCGCGCCGCTCTGGGCCTGGTATGAGGCGCTGCGCCCGAACCTCTGGCGGCAGGGCAAGGCCTTCCCGGAAAACGAGAGCGTGCAGGCGCAGATGCTTGGCGATGGCGAGGTCGACGTCGCGATGTTCTTCGATCCGGCCGCGCCCGCCGCGCTGATCGAGGAGGGGGTGCTGTCCGAAACGGTGCGCGTCTTCGTGCCCGCGGCGGGCTCGATCGGCAATGTCTCCTTCGTCGCGATCCCCTTCGACGCGGCGCATCGTGCCGGGGCCGAGGTGGTGGCGAATTTCCTCCTCTCGCCCGAGGCGCAGGCGAAGATGCAGGACATCCGCGTGCTCGGCAGTTTCTCCGTGCTCGATCCGGCGCGGCTCGATGCGGCGGCGCAGGCGGATTTTGCCGCGCTGCCCACGTCGCCCGCGCTGCCGACGCTCGCCGATCTCGGCCCGGTCCTGCCCGAGCCGCATCCAAGCTGGATGACCCGCCTCGCCGAGGACTGGGCGCGGCGCACGGCGGAGTGAGCCGGCGATGAGCCCGGTCGGAGCCCTCGTCGCGCTGGTGATCGGCGCGCCGGTGCTTTGCGGCGCGCTCTTCACGCTCGGGCTCAGCCTTGGCTTGCCGGGGGGGGCGGGGTTTGGGGCTTATGCGCAGGCGCTGGCGCTGCCGGGCATCGGGCGCAGCCTTGTGGTGACGCTGATCTCCGGGCTTGGCGCGACGCTGATCGCCACCGCCGCGGCGCTGCCGCTCAGCGCCTTTTTCTGGCGCCGCCCGCGGGCGCAGGCCGCGCTTGCGCCGGTGCTCGCGATCCCCCATGCCGCGCTCGCGATCGGGCTTGCCTTCCTGATCGCGCCCTCGGGCTGGATCGCAAGGCTCCTGTTGCCCGGCCCGGTGCCGCCCGGCTGGGTCAGCGTCGGCGACCCCTGGGGGATCACGCTGACGCTCGGCCTCGCGCTCAAGGAAACCCCGTTTCTCGTGCTGATGGCGCTGGCCGCGGCAAACCAGATCCCGGTCGCGGCGCAGATGCGGGCGGGGCAGGGGCTTGGTCATCCGCCGCGGGTGGTCTGGCGCCGGGTGATCTGGCCGCAGATCCATGCCGCGCTGCGCCTGCCGATCGCGATCTCACTCGCCTTCGCGCTGTCGGTCGCGGATATGGCGCTGGTGCTTGGCCCGAGCCATCCGCCGACGCTTGCGGTGCAGATCCTGCGCCTCTCCACCGCGCCCGATCCCGCCCTGCGCGCTCCTGCTGCGGCGCTCGCGGTGATGCTCCTCGCGCTGATGGCGCTGGCCGTCCTGCTCTGGCGCGGGGCCGAGCGCCCCGTCGCCCGACTCACCCGCGGCCTCGCCCCCGGAGACCGGACCGGGGCCGGCCTCGCGCTGATCGGCGCGATGCTCAGCCTCGGCGCGCTTGCCGTGCTGCTGCTCTGGGCCTTTGCCGCGCGCTGGCCTTGGCCCGAGGCGCTGCCGCATCCGGGGCTTGCCGCCTGGCACCGCGCCGACTGGGGGCGCCCGCTTGTGACCACGCTCTCCCTCGGCACCATCGTCACCGCGCTTGCGCTTCTCCTCAGCATCGCGCTGCTCGAGGCCGAGGGGCGGCGGCGCCGGATCTTTCCCCTGCCGCTGATCCTGCTGCCGCTGCTTTTGCCGCAGATCGGCTTCCTGCCCGGGCTCGCCACCGGGTTTCTCTGGTTGCGCCTGCCGCCCGGGCCGGTCGCGGTGATCTGGGCCGAGCTGCTCTTCGTCTTTCCCTATGTCGTGATTGCGCTGGCCGGCCCCTGGCGCGCGCTCGACCCCGCGATGCTGCGCAGCGCGGCGAGCCTTGGCGCCAGCCCCTGGCGCATCTTCTGGCGCATCCGGCTGCCGTTGCTCGCCCGCCCGCTCGCCCTTGCCGCCGCCGTCGGCTTCGCCGTTTCCGTCGCGCAATATCTCGCCGTGCTGCTGCCCGGGGCGGGGCGCGTCGCGACGCTCGCGACCGAGGCGGTGACGCTTTCCTCCGGTGCGGATCGACGCCTCGCCGCGGCGCTCGGCCTGTTGCAGGCGCTCCTGCCGCTCACGGGATATGCCGCGGCGATCACCTTGCCGCGGGGCGCGCGGCACCGGGACTTGCCCGATCGGGACTAGGCCTGTATGCCGGATCCCATGTCGAGGAGGACTTCATCCGATCTGCGCGCCGCGCTTGCCGGGGCCCTGCTGCTGGTGCTGGCCGGCTGCGTGATGCCGGGCGCGCCCGCGACCGACCGCACCACGGTGCTGGGCGGTGCGCTGACGCTCGCCGCGCCGAAGGGCTTCTGCGTCGATCCCGGCTCGCGCCGCGACGGCAAGCAGGGCAGCTTCGTGCTCTGGGGCAATTGCGCCGCGATCTCGGGCGATCCCGCCGCGCCGAAGCCGCCGTTCCATGCGATGCTGAGCGCCACCGTCGGCCCCGAGGCGGCCGGTCCGGTCGAGGCGACCTTCCCCGGGTTCGAGAAGTTCTTCCGCACCCCGGTCGGGCGTGCGGCGCTCGCGCGTTCGGGCCTCGCCGAGGACGTGCGGGTCGTCAAGGTGACGCGGCAGGACAACCTGCTCCTGCTCAAGATCGAGGACCGCTCGAAGGCGACCGGTGCGCCGGTGGCGAAGACCTACTGGCGCGCGATCACCGGGCTTGGTGGCCATATCACCGCGCTTTCGGTGCTGCCGCTGGCCGGGAGCTCGATGCGCGATGCCGATCAGATCGGCTTGCTCGCCGCTTTCGACACCGCGATTCGCGCCGCGAACTGAGCGGGTGGCCCCGTCGCGGGGGCGCGCAATCTTCGGTTGATCCTGCGATGAATGCCGAGCCAAGTGCCCGGCATTGCATGGAAAAGGTCGAATTCCCCTTCCGCTTGCGGCAGCTTCGTGCCAAAGGAAACAGGGGAGTGCCATTGTTTCTGTTTTGGTAACGGTATCGGGTCAAAGTCGCGAACATGTCCAGGAAGTCGAACTCATTCCTCGATCGGCTGGTGCAAAGCCGCATGCTGGCGCGCTGGGCGCGCGCGGCGCGGCTGGCCCCCACGCTCTCGCCGGGCGATCTGCGACAGCTGCGCACCGATGCCAAGGCGATCCGGCGCGAGGTCGATCGGGTGGTCCATTTCGCGGATGAGCGTCTGCTCCTGCCCGCGGGCGGGGGCGACGGGATCGAGCGGCCGCTTGGCAGCGACTGGGCCTGGCGGCCCGAGCTCTGGCGCGGCCCGGTCGCGCCCTGCGGCATCGCGGCGGCGGAAAGCCGGGCGATGCTGGGGCAGGAGGTCACGCTGTTCCACGATTGCAAGGTGAGCGAGCTGACCCTGCGCCAGATCCGCAACACCCGCGCGCAGGACATCGCGCCCTATGCGCTGCGGATGGATGTGTTCCGCTTTGACGGCTCGTTCCTCTCGCTGGTGCTCGATCTGCCGGAGGCCGGGGTGCAGGGGCTGCGCCGCAACCACCTGATGCGGCTGACGCTGGATGTCGAACTGGAAAAGCCGCTCGAGATCTTCTGCCGGCTCAACGTGAAACACGGGCCGAACACCGATCAGCTGGTGCGCGAGCTGCCGCTGGCCGCGGGCGAGCGCTTCGTCGAATTCGATCTCGCCTATACCAAGATGAACGAGAAGCGGGTGGAGAAGGTCTGGGTCGACCTGATCTTCGAGGGGCCGCAGATGAACCAGATCGTGCTGCACGATCTCACCTTCGCGCGCCATCCGCGCGCGGATATCTGAGGAGGTCGGGATGCTGGAGATGTCGCGGGTGCGCGCCGGGCGCTGGGAAGGGCTCTGGTCGGGGAGCGCCGAGCCGGCGCTGAGCGTCAGCCATCAGGAGGCGGATCTGCCCGGTCTCGAGATCGTGGCGGAGGATGCGGGGAAATGGCGGCTGAGCCTGCCGATCCCGGCGGAGCTGCTCTCCGAGGGGGTGCAGACCTTCGTGATCCGCCTGGGCGGGGAGACCGTGGGCCATTTCACCATCGTCACCGGCGTGCCGCTGGAGGACGACCTGCGCGCGGAGATCGACCTCCTGCGTGCCGAGCTCGACCTGCTCAAGCGCGCCTTTCGGCGGCATTGCGTCGAAACCGGCGCCTGAGCCTTTCTGCGGTCACGGCCCCTTGAGGCCGGGCGCCATCGCGCCTAGCCTCGCGCGCGAAGCATGACCCGAAGCAGAGAGGAAATCATGAGCCAGATCGACGCGCGGCTGAGCGCCCTCGGGATCGACCTGCCCCCGGCCCCGGCGCCGGCGGCGAATTACGTGCCCTTCGTGCGCACGGGCAACCAGCTTTTCGTCTCCGGGCAGATCTCGATCGGCGCCGATGGCCACATGATCACCGGCAAGCTCGGCGCCGGGCTCGAGGTCGAGGCGGGCGCGGCCGCGGCGCGCCGCTGTGGTCTGGCGCTGATCGCGCAGGCGAAGGCCGCGCTTGGCGATCTCGACCGGGTGACGCGCGTCGTCAAACTCGTCGGCTTCGTGAACTCGACCGCCGATTTCTCCGATCAGCCGCGGGTCATCAACGGCTGCTCCGACCTGATGGTCGAGGTCTTCGGCGAGGCCGGCCGCCATGCGCGTTCCGCCGTCTCCGCCCCGGCGCTGCCCTTCGGCGTCGCGGTCGAGATCGAGGCGATCTTCGAGGTCGCCTGATGCTGCCCGCCGCCTTCCTCACCACGCCGCTCGCGCATCGCGCGCTGCATGACCGCGCCCAGGGGCGGCCGGAAAACAGCCTCGCCGCGATGCGCGCCGCGATCACCGCGGGCTATGGCATCGAATGCGACATCCAGCCCTCGGCCGATGGCGTGCCGATGGTGTTTCACGATTACGATCTGAAGCGTCTGACCGGTATCTCGGGTCGGATCCGCGGGCTGACGGCGGCCGAGCTGGGGGCGACGACGCTCCTTGGCGGCGATGAGGGGATCCCGACGCTGGCCGAGGTGCTCGATCTCGTCGCGGGGCGCGCGCCGCTCCTCGTCGAGATCAAGGATCAGGATGGCGCGATGGGGCCCGAGGTCGGCGCGCTCGAGGAAGCGGCGGCCAAGCTGCTCGCGGCCTATGCCGGGCCGCTCGCGGTGATGTCCTTCAATCCGCATGCGGTCGCGGCCTTTTCCGCGGCGGCGCCCGGGGTGGCGATCGGGCTGACGACCTCGGCCTATAGTGCCGAGGACTGGCCGCTCCTGCCCGCCGCGGTGCGCACCCATCTCGCCCCGATCCCGGATTACGAGCGTCTTGGCTGTTCCTTCGTCTCGCATGAGGCCGCCGATCTCGCCGCGCCGCGGATCGCGGATCTCAAGGCGAAGGGCGCGGCGATCCTGTGCTGGACGATCCGCTCGCCCGAGGCCGAGGCGGAGGCGCGCAAGATCGCGCAGAACATCACCTTCGAGGGCTATCTCGCCGCGCATCCCGCCGGGGCTTGACGGCAGCCCCCGCCGCCCCATCCTTCCTGCGTCGGGTGGCGGGGCTTCATGGATAAGACTCTCGAGATAACAACGCATTCGCAGATTTCCGAAATCTCGGAAGCTGACTGGAATGCTTGCGCTTGCCCCGAAACCGCGGACGGAGAGCGCGCGTTCGACCCGTTTACCACGCATCGTTTCCTCGCCGCACTGGAGAGCTCCGGCTCGGTCGGGCGTGGCACCGGCTGGGTGCCGATGCATCTTGCGCTGCGCCTCGATAGGGAGATCGCCGCGGTCGCCCCGCTTTACCTGAAATCGCATTCGCAGGGCGAATATGTCTTCGACCATGCCTGGGCCGATGCCTATAAGCGCGCGGGCGGGCGCTATTATCCGAAGCTGCAATGCGCCGTGCCCTTCACCCCCGCGACCGGGCACCGCCTGCTGACCCGCCCCGGGCACGAAGAGCTCGCGCCGCTTCTGCTGCGGGCGATGGCGCAGATCGCGGACCAGCACGGTCTTTCCTCGGCCCATGTCACCTTCTGCCCCGAGGGAGAGAGTGCCGTGGCGCAGGAGGAGGGCTGGCTGCATCGCACCGGCGTGCAGTTCCACTGGGAGAATCGCGGCTACGCCGATTTCGACGATTTCCTTTCCGCCCTGTCCTCGCGCAAGCGCAAGGCGATCCGCAAGGAGCGCGAACGCGCCCGTGATTTCGGAGGAACGATCCGGGCGCTGACCGGCGATGCGATCGAGCCCCGCCACTGGGCCGCGATGTGGGATTTCTATCAGGACACCGGCAGCCGCAAATGGGGCACGCCCTACCTCACCCACGCCTTCTTCGACGCGGCGCATGCGCTGCGCGACGATGTGCTCCTGATCCTCGCCGAGCGCGATGGCACCCCCGTTGCCGGGGCACTCAACTTCATCGGGCGCGATACGCTTTATGGCCGCTACTGGGGCTGCCTCGAGGATCACGCCTTCCTGCATTTCGAGCTCTGCTATCATCAGGCGACGGACTGGGCGATCGCGCATCGCCTTGCCCGGGTCGAGGCCGGCGCGCAGGGCGAGCACAAGCTCGCCCGCGGCTACATGCCGGTGACCACCCATTCGGCGCATTTCATCGCCCATCCGGGCCTGCGCCGGGCGGTGGCCGATTACCTCGACGCCGAGCGTGATGCGGTGGCGGCGGAGATTGCCGAGCTCACCGCGCTCGGCCCCTATCGCAGCGAAACGGACTGACGGAGGAGATGATGACAGATCTGTTGACCGAGGCCGAACGCGACGCGGAGCTTCCGCCGCTCGAGGCCACCGGATGGCGCGCCGCCGAAACCGGCGATGCGATCCGCAAGGTCTGGAAGTTCAAGGGCTTTTCAGAGGCTTGGGGGTTCATGGCGCGCGCCGCGCTCAGCGCCGAAAAGCTTGACCACCACCCCGACTGGACGAACCGCTACAATGTCGTCGACGTCACGCTGACGACGCATTCGGCGGGCGGCCTCACCGCGCTCGATCTGAAACTGGCGCTGAGGCTCGATGCGCTGGCGGGTGCGGCGGAGATCGAGACGGATCATTCCCGGCCGATCGCCTGCCTGTGCTCGGAACATGCGAAACGGGGCGCCCCGGACTGAGCGCCCCGCCCCGAATCCATCGCGCTTACATCGCGGCGAGCAGCCCTTCGCCCGCCGAGGCTTCGCAGGTGCCCGGCGCTTCTTCCTTGTGCAGGATCTTCACGACGCCGTCCTCGACCAGCATCGCATAGCGCATCGAGCGGTTGATGAGCCCCGCCGCCGGCGCGTTGAAATCCATCCCGATCGCGGTGGTGAAGGCCGATTCCGCGTCCGAAAGCATCGTCAGGCCGGCGGCATCGGCGCCGGTGACCTCACCCCAGGCCTTCATCACGAAGGGGTCGTTGACCGCGATGCAGATGATCTCGTCGACGCCCTTCGCCGCGAAGGCGTCCTTCGTGCGGATGAAGCTCGGCACATGGGCGGTGGTGCACACGCCGGTATAGGCGCCGGGCACCGCAAAGATCACCACCTTGCGGCCGGCGAGCTTCGGGCCGAGATGCACCGATTCCGGCCCCTCCGCGCCAAGTTTCAGGAAAGTGGCGCCGGGAAGTTTGTCCCCAACCGTAACAGCCATGTCGATCTCCCTTCGGATTGCACTGCTTTGCCGCAAGGATATAGGGTCGGCGCCGGAACTGACCAGAGGTATGAGATGAGCGGGATCGTGATTGTCGGAGCGGGGCAGGCGGCGGCCTCGATGGCGGCGAAGCTGCGTGCGCAGGGCTATGTCGGGTCGCTGACGATCCTGGGCGAGGAGCCGGTCGCGCCCTATCAGCGCCCGCCGCTCTCCAAGGGATATCTGCTGGGCGAGATGCCGCTTGACCGGCTTACGCTGCGCGGCGCCGACTGGTATGCGGCGAATGACGTGCGGCTGGTGATGGGCGCGCAGGTCACCGCGATCGACCGTGCGGCGAAGCGCGTCGAAATGGGCGACGAAAGCCTGCCCTACGATCAGCTCGCGCTTTGCACCGGGGCGGTGCCGCGGCGCCTGCCTGCGGCGATCGGCGGCGATCTTGCTGGCGTCTACACGGTGCGCAGCCTTGCCGATGTCGATGCGATGGAGCCCGAATTCACGGCGGGGCGGCATCTCGTGGTGATCGGCGGCGGCTATATCGGGCTCGAGGCGGCGGCGGTCGCGGCGAAGCTCGGCCTCACCGTCACGCTGATCGAGGCGGCGCCGCGCATCCTCGGCCGCGTCGCCTGTTCCGAGACGGCGGATGCGATCCGCGCGCTGCATGTCGATCACGGGGTGAAGATCCTCGAGGGGATGCGGCTCAAACGTCTGGTCGGCGAGGCCCGTGTGAGCGGCGCCGAGCTGGAGGATGGCCGCGTGATCCCGGCCGATTTCGTGATCGTCGGCATCGGTGTCGCACCCTCGACGGCACTGGCCGAGGCCGCGGGCCTGCGCGTCGAGAACGGCATTGCCGTCGATGAACAGCTGCGCACCAGTGATCCGGCGATCTGGGCCGCGGGCGATTGCGCCTCCTTCCCCGGGCCGGATGGGCGGATGCGGCTCGAAAGCGTGGGCAATGCGATCGACATGGGGGAATGTGTCGCCGAGAACATGCTTGGCGCCGGTAAGGCCTATCAGCCGAAGCCCTGGTTCTGGTCGGACCAGTTCGACATGAAGCTGCAGATCGCCGGGCTGAACGCGGGTTATGATCGCGTCGTCTCGCGCATCGGCGACGGGAGCTCGTTCTGGTATTTCCGCGGGCCGCGGCTGATCGCCGTCGACGCGCTGAACGATCCGCGCGCCTATATGATCGGCAAGCGGCTGATCGAGGGCGGCAAGGCGGTCACGCCCGAGGAGATCGAGACCGCGACCGATCTGAAGGCGCTGATGAAATGAGGATCATCGGGGGCGAACGTCGGGGGCTGAAGCTGGCCGATGTGGGCGAGGGGGATGCGCAGGCGCATCTGCGCCCGACGACCGATCGCGTGCGCGAGTCGATCTTCAACCTGCTGATCAACGGGACGCATGGCAATCCGGTGCCGGGCGCGCGGGTGCTCGACCTCTTCGCCGGCACCGGGGCGCTCGGCCTCGAGGCGCTGAGCCGCGGTGCCGCGCGCGTGGCCTTCGTCGATGACGGCGCCGCGTCGCGCGCGCTGCTTCGCCGCAATATCGAGCTGATGCGCGCGATGGGCGTCACCGATGTCTGGCGCCGCGATGCGACCAATATGGGACCGTGCCGTGGCGCGGGCTATGACCTCGTCTTCCTCGATCCGCCCTATGGCATGGGGCTTGGCGAGAAGGCGATCGCCTCCTGCATCGCGAACGGCTGGATTGCCCCCGGCGCGATGGTGGTCTGGGAAGAGAACACCGCCCCTGCCGTTCCCGAACCGCTTGTCGAGATCGACCAGCGCAAATATGGCGACACGCTCGTCACCCTCGCCCGGATGCCCGCATGACTCCTTCTGCCGTTCTTTTCGATTGCGACGGCGTGCTCGTCGACAGCGAGCCCGCGACCTTTGCCCTGATTCAGGAGGAGTTCGCCGCACATGGGTTGCATCTGAGCATTCCCGAGCTCGAAGCCCTCTTCATCGGTGGCACGATCGAAGGCGTGCGGACGATCGCGAACGAGATGGGGGCGGGGCTGCCCGAGGACTGGGTCGACCAGTATTACGAACGTCTCTATGCGCGGTTGTGCAAGGGTACGCCGCTGATGCCCGGAATTCCCGAACTTCTCGAAATTCTCGACAAGTCAGAAATCCCCTATGCAGTAGGATCCAACGGGCGGATGGCAAAGATGCGCGCGACGCTCGGCCAGCACCCGGAGATCGAGGCTAAACTAGAAGGCCGCCTCTTCTCCGGTCAGGATCTTGGCAAGCCGAAACCGGCGCCCGATCTCTATCTCCATGCCGCGGCAGCGCTTGGCGTCGATCCCGCCCGCTGCGTCGTAATCGAAGACAGTGCGACCGGCGCAAGCGCCGGCATCGCGGCGGGGATGCGTGTGCTTGGTTATGCGCCGCAAGGGCCGAACCCGCGCCTCGCCGCCACCGGTGCCGAACTCTTCACGAAGATGGCCGAGGTGCCGAAGCTCCTCGGCCTCTGATCGCCGTTTCTATAGAGCGAAAATATCCCGGGGGTCCGGGGGCAGCGCCCCCGGTCTCAGCGCCAGGTCGGGTGGAACCGGTTCGCCGGCGAGAGCGTGAAGATCTCGCAGCCATCCGCCGTCACGCCCACGCAATGCTCGAACTGCGCGCTCAGCGACTTGTCGCGGGTCACCGCCGTCCAGTCATCGGCGAGCACCTTGGTCTCCGGCCGGCCGAGGTTCACCATTGGCTCGATCGTGAAGATCATCCCCTCTTCCAGCACCGGGCCCGAGCCCGCGCGCCCGTAGTGCAGCACGTTCGGCGGCGCGTGGAAGACGCGCCCGACGCCATGGCCACAGAAGTCGCGCACCACGCTCATCCGGTGGCCCTCGACGTAATGCTGGATCGCATGGCCGATGTCGCCGAAGGTATTGCCGGGCTTCACCTGCTCGATCCCGATCATCAGCGATTCATAGGTCACGTCGATCAGCCGCTGCGCCTTGCGGCTCAGATCGCCCGCGACATACATCCGCGAGCTGTCGCCGAACCAGCCGTCGAGCACCACGGTCACGTCGATGTTCAGGATGTCGCCGTCATGGAGCACCTTCGCCCCCGGGATGCCGTGGCAGACGACATGGTTGATCGAGATGCAGGAGGCATGTTTGTAACCCCGGTATCCGATCGTCGCCGAGGTCGCCCCCAGTTCGGTCAGCCGGTTGCGGATGAAATCGTCGAGCTCGGTGGTCGTCACCCCCGGCTTCACGAGATCTGCGACCTCGTCGAGGATCTGCGCCGTGATCTGGCACGAGGCGCGGATGCCGTCGAAATCGGTCGTGGTGTTATAGATGCGAATCCCGTCCTTGGTGACGCGGCCCCGGCTCTCTTCCACTGCACTTCTCCTGCTACGCTGGGCCCTAGATAGTCACAAACGCGCCGATTGGCCAGAGCCGGGCTTTTCCCCTTGCGGGCAGCGGCATATACAAATCCGCAAAGGAGGCCCGAAATGCCCAATCCGACCGCTGCGATCCTGATCATCGGCGACGAGATCCTCACCGGACGAACGCGCGAGGGGAACGCCTATTTCCTCGCGGGAGAACTGGCGAAGGCGGGCATCGACCTGAAACAGATCCGCGTCATCGGCGACGATCACGCGACCATCGTCGCCGCGGTGCGCGAACTGTCCGCCGCGCATGATCAGCTTTTTACCTCGGGCGGCATCGGGCCGACGCATGACGACATCACCGCCGATGCGGTGGCCGATGCCTTCGGCCGCATGATCGACGTGCGCGAGGACGCGCGCGAGATCCTCGCGCGCCATTACGCCGCCCGCGGCGTCGAATTCACCGAAAGCCGGCTGCGCATGGCCCGCATCCCTGAAGGGGCGCGGCTCATCGACAACCCGGTTTCCGGCGCGCCGGGCTTCTCTGTCGAGAACTGCCACGTCATGGCCGGGGTGCCGAACATCTTCCAGGCGATGGTCGCGGGGCTGCTTCCGCATCTTGCGGGTGGCGCCCCGCTGCAAAGCCGCAATTGGCAGCTGATGGTCGCCGAGGCCGCGATCGCCGAAGAGCTGCGCGCGCTCGCCGTCGCTCATCCGGGCGTTTCGCTCGGCTCCTATCCCTTTGTCACCGACGGCCAATATGGCACCAATCTCGTCGCGCGCTCGACCGATCCTGTCGCGCTCGAGGCGGCCTTCGCCGCGCTGAAAACCCATTTCCCGGAGGGGCAATGAGAGATCCGCTTTTCGAGGTGATCGACGCGACCTGGCCCGCGGCTTCGCTCCGCGAGGCAGGGGGCTTTCTCGTGCGCGAGGGGCGCGGCGGTGGCTCGCGGGTGAGCTGCGCAAGCCTCGAGGCGCCGCTGGAACATGCCGATCTCGACGCTGCGATCGCCGCGCATAAGGCCCTGGACCAACAGCCGAAATTCATCATCCGCCCGGGCGAGGAGGCGCTCGACGCCGCGCTCGAGGCGCGCGGCTTCGAGCTTTTCGATCCGGTGGTGATCTATGCCGCGCCGCTGGCGAGGCTTTCGGCCGAGGTGCCGCCGGTGACCGCTTTCGCGCATTGGCCGCCGCTCGCGATCACCCGCGAGGTCTGGAGCGAGAGCGAGATCGGCGCCGGGCGGCAGGCGGTGGCCGAGCGCGCGCCCGCGCCGAAAGCCGCGATCCTCGGGCGTACCAATGACCGCGCCGCGGGCGCCGCCTTCGTCGGTATCCATGCCGGCACCGCGATGCTGCATGCGCTCGCCGTGCTGCCCGAGTTCCGCCGCAAGGGGCTTGCCCGCAATATCATGGCCGAGGCGGTGCGCTGGGCCGCGGGCGAGGGGGCCGAAACGCTCGCCCTCGTCGTGCGGCGCCAGAACGAGGCGGCAAACGCGCTTTACCGCGAGATCGGCATGGAGGCCGCCTGCTACTACCACTACCGCCGCGAGGCCCGCGCATGAGGCTTGCGCTTCTCGCGGCGCTTGCGCTCTGCGCCGCCCCGGCGCTGGCCGATCCTTTCGCGCCCGTGCTCCCCGATGGCGCGTCGATCTCGGCCGAGGCCGACGGCCCGGCGACGACCTATCGGCTGCTGATCGGGGCCTGGAAGAATGGCGCGGCGCCCGAGGAGGTGCTCGAAGGCAATCGCCACGACAGCGCCTGGCGGCTGCGCGGCAATCAGCAGACGACGCTGCAGATCCTCGCGCCCTTGCGCGACCAGATCGAGACGGCGGGCTACGATCTGCTTTTCGAATGCGACACCGAGGCCTGTGGCGGTTTCGATTTCCGCTATGCGCTCGATCTGCTGCCCGAGCCCGGCATGCATGTCGATCTGGGCGATTTCCGCTATCTCGCGGCGCGGCGCGGCAATGACTGGCTTGCGCTCACCGTGTCGCGCTCCTCGGAATCGGGCTTTGTCCATCTGACCGATTTCACCGCGCAGGACGTGCGCCCGGCAACGCCGGACAATCCGCTGGCCACCCCGCAGCCCGCGCCCGACATCACCGCGGCACCGGGCGATTTCGCCGCGCTGATCGAGGCGAAAGGGGCGGTGGCGCTTGACGATCTGCGCTTCGAGAGCGGGGCGGCGACGCTCGATCCCGCGCAATATGCCTCGCTCACGGCGCTGGCCGATTACCTCGCTACGCGACCCGACGCGAAGATCGCGCTTGTCGGCCACACGGATCTGACCGGCGGGCTCGACGCCAATGTCGCGCTGTCGAAGCGGCGCGCGGCGGCGGTGCGGGAGCGGCTGATCGCCGATTACGGCGTCTCGGCGGGGCAGCTCACGGCGGAGGGGGCCGGCTGGCTCGCGCCGCGCGCGAGCAATCTCACCCCCGAGGGGCGGGAGAAAAACAGAAGGGTCGAAGCCGTGTTGGCCTCGACCCCGAGGTGACGGCGCGGACGGAGAGCGCCGTGGAGGGAAATCGTCTCACCAGTTGTCAGGCCCTTTTTCGGCAAAGGTCTGGGCGAGGAAATCGATGAAGGCGCGCACCTTCGGCTGCGTGAAACGCCCGGGCGGATAGACGGCATAGATGCCGAGCGTCTCCATCGGCAGGTCGGGCATCGCCTCCTCGACGAGGCCCTGTTTCATCGCATCGGCGTAAAGGAAGCTGGGCAGATAGGCGATGCCGAGCCCGGCGATCGCCGCGTGCAGGAGCGACTGCCCGTCGTTCACCGTCAGCCAGCCGGCCGAGCGCACCTGACGCCGCTCGCCCGAGGGGGCGGTGATCTTCCAGACATTGCCGTTAGACTGGTTCGAGTAATGCAGCAGTTTGTGCTCGTTCAGATCGTCGATCTTCAGCGGGCGCCCGTATTTCTGGAAATAGCGCGGCGAGGCGATCATCCGTTTCGCGGTTTCGGTGAGCTTGCGCGCGCGCAGCGTGCTGTCCTCGAGCTCGCCCACGCGGATCGCCATGTCGAACCCTTCCGAGATCAGCTCGACATAACGGTTGTTGAGCACCATGTTCACCGTGATCTCGGGGTATTCCTGAAGGAAATCCCCAAGCACCGGCGACAGCAGATTGACCCCGAAATCGGTCGCCACGGAAATGCGCAGAAGGCCCGAGGGCGCCACCTGCATCGCGGTGACGAGCGCATCGGCCTCTCCCGCGTCATTGAGCACGCGCCGGGCGCGGTCGTAATAGGCGAGCCCGATTTCGGTGGGCGAGACGCGCCGCGTGGTGCGGTTGAGGAGCCGCGCGCCAAGCCGGGCCTCGAGCGCCGAGACATGTTTCGAGACGGCGGATTTCGAGATCCCCATCTTCTTCGCGGCGTCGGTGAAGCCACCCTGATCGACGACAGTGGCGAAGGCTTCCATTTCGGTCAGGCGGTCCATTGTACACCCTTCGGGAACGTTTCTCGTTTCACCGATCATTCGGCGTCAAATCGGGCGCAAATGGGGCCGCGCAGGGACAATACCGGGGAAAATGCTGGCTTGGGTTAAGGCACAGAAACGATTGTCGCGGCGGTGGGGAAGGCGGAGGGGGGCGCTGCCCCCCGGCTGCGCCTCCCCCCGAGGTATTTTCGGCAAGATGAAACAGCGCAGGCCCGATGACGCGGCGAAAGAGGTGACAATGCCTTCCGCGCACGTCAATTTGGCGCCCAAAGAGGGAGGAAACGATGAGCGATTATCCGCATTTGCTGGCGCCGCTCGACCTGGGCCATGTGGTGTTGAAAAACCGCGTGCTGATGGGCTCGATGCACACCAATCTGGAGGAGCGCGGCGACTGGAACGCGGTGGCCGAGTTCTATGCCACGCGCGCGCGTGGCGGCGTCGGGCTGATGGTGACGGGGGGGATGGCGCCGAACCCGGAGGGCGGCGTGTTTCCCGGGGCGGCGGGGCTTTATAGTGCCGAGGACATCGCGCATCACCGGCTGATCACGTCGCGCGTGCATGAGGCGGGCGGCCGGATCGCGATGCAGATCCTGCATGCGGGGCGCTATGCCTATGGGCCCGATTGTGTTTCAGCCTCGGCGGTGAAATCGCCGATCTCGCCCTTTGCGCCGCGCGAACTGGACGAGGCCGGGATCGAAAAGCAGATCGCCGATATCGCCACCGCCGCGGCGCGGGCGCGCGAGGCGGGCTATGACGGTGTCGAGGTGATGGGGTCGGAGGGCTATTTCCTCAACCAGTTCCTCGTGCGCCATGTGAACCGGCGCGAGGATCGCTGGGGCGGGTCTTACGAAAACCGGATGCGCCTGCCGGTCGAGGTGGTGAAGCGCGTGCGCGACGCGGTCGGCCCCGATTTCATCGTGATCTATCGCATCTCGCTGATCGACCTCGTGCCCGACGGCTCGACCTGGGAGGAGGTCGTGACCCTCGCCAAGGCGATCGAGGCCGCCGGCGCCACGATGCTCAACACCGGCATCGGCTGGCACGAGGCGCGGGTGCCCACCATTGCCACCTCGGTGCCGCGCGCGGCCTTCACCTGGCTCACCGCGCGGTTGCGGCCCGAGGTCTCGATCCCGGTGATCACCTCGAACCGGATCAACACGCCCGGGGTCGGCGAAGAGGTGCTGGCCCGCGGCGATGCCGATATGGTCTCGATGGCGCGGCCCTTCCTTGCCGATCCCGATTTCGTGGCGAAGGCGGCGGCGGGGCGCGCCGAGGAGATCGCCCCCTGCATCGCCTGCAACCAGGCCTGCCTTGACCACACTTTCTCCGGCAAGGTCTCGAGCTGCCTCGTGAACCCGCGCGCGGGGCATGAGACCGACCTCGTCATCGCCCCCGCCGCGGCGCCGAAGAAGATCGCCGTGGTCGGCGCCGGCCCCGCCGGGCTGAGCGCCGCGATCACCGCCGCCGGGCGCGGTCATGCGGTCACGCTTTTCGATCGTGCGGGCGAGATTGGCGGGCAGCTTTGCCTCGCACGGCAGGTGCCGGGCAAGGAGGAGTTCTTCGGTCTCACCGACTGGTTCGCGGTGATGCTCGCGCGCAGCGGCGTCACCCTGCGGCTCAACACCGAGGCGACGGTCGACACGCTTGCGGGCTTCGACGAAGTGGTGATCGCGACCGGCGTCACCCCGCGCGATCCGCAGATCCCCGGGCAGGAGCGCGCGGCGAGCTATATCGACATCCTCACCGGTCGCGTGACCGCGGGGCCGCGCGTCGCGGTGGTGGGCGCCGGGGGGATCGGTTTCGATGTCTCGGAATTCCTCACCGTGAGCGACAGCCCGACGCTGCACCCCGCGGAGTGGATGCGCGAATGGGGTGTCGGCGATCCCGCGCAAAGCCCGGGCGGCCTTGCCGATCCCGTGCCCGAGGCGCCCGCGCGCAGGGTCACGCTTTTGCAGCGCAAGCCCGAGAAGCCCGGGCGCAAGCTCGGCAAGACCACCGGCTGGATTCACCGCGCCGCGCTCGCCGCGAAGGGCGTGAAGATGATCGGCGGGGTGAATTACGAGCGGATCGACGCCGAGGGGCTGCATGTGAGCTTCGGCCCCGAGCGCCGCGATCCGACGCTGATCGCCGCCGATACCGTCGTGCTTTGTGCGGGGCAGGTGAGCGAGCGCTCGCTCGCCGACCGGCTGATCGCCGCGGGCGTCACGCCGCATGTGATCGGCGGCGCCGATGTCGCGGGCGAGCTCGACGCGAAACGTGCGATCGACCAGGGCACCCGGCTCGGCGCAGCGCTCTGACAGAGGCGCGCCGGGCTCAGGCCACCAGCTGCTCGGCGCGCTTGAGATCCACGGAAACGAGCTGGCTCACCCCCTGCTCCTGCATCGTCACGCCGAAGAGCCGGTCCATCCGGCTCATCGTCACCGCGTGGTGGGTGATGACGAGAAAGCGCGTGTCGGTGCGGCGCGTCATCTCGTCGAGCATGTCGCAGAAGCGGGTGACGTTGGCGTCATCGAGCGGCGCGTCGACCTCGTCGAGCACGCAGATCGGCGCGGGGTTCGCGAGGAAGACGGCGAAGATCAGCGCCATCGCGGTCAGCGTCTGTTCCCCGCCCGAAAGCAGCGAGAGCGTCGAAAGCTTCTTGCCCGGCGGCTGGCACATGATCTCGAGCCCGGCCTCGAGCGGGTCGTCGCTCTCGACGAGTTCGAGGCTCGCCGCACCGCCGCCGAAGAGGTGGGTGAAGAGCGTGCGGAAGCTCTCGTTCACCTGTTCAAAGGCGGTGAGCAGCCGTTCGCGCCCCTCGCGGTTCAGCCCCTGGATGCCGGCGCGCAGCTTGCGGATCGCCTCCTCGAGGTCGGATTTCTCCTGCACCAGCGTGTCGTGCTCGGTCTTGATCTCACGCGCGTCCTCCTCGGCGCGCAGGTTCACCGCGCCCAGCGCCTCGCGCTGCCGTTTCAGCCGGGCGACGTCGATCTCCAGCGTCTCGGCATCGGGCATCTTCTCCGGATCGGCGTCGAGCGTGTCGAGCAGCGCTTGCGGGCTCATCTCGGTCGCCTCGGTGACCCGCTCGGCGGCATGGGCAAGCGTCTCGCGCGCGGCCTCGACCCGGGCCTCGGCGCGGGCACGACCCTCGCGCACCTCGCCCGCGATCCGTTCGGCTTCGCGCTCGGCAAGCGTCGCCTCGCGCAGCGCGCTCTCCGCCTCGGCCAACCGGTCGGCGGCGCCGGCGCAGCGCTCCTCCGCGGCCTCGATCGCCTCGTTCAGCTCCTCGCGCTTCGCCGCCAGCTCCTCTGGCACGGCGGCGGCCTCTTCCAGCTCCTCCACCGTCTCCGCGCGCCGCTCCGTCAGCTCGGCGGTACGCTTCTCGGCGGTGTCGAGCCGGTGCCGCCAGCCCGAGATCTCCTTGGTGATCTCCTGCCGCCGCTTCAGCCGCGCCTCGCCCTCGCGCCGGATCTCGTCGTGATGAGAGCGCCGCGTCAGCATCGTCACGCGCGCGGCCTCGACCGTCATCTTCACCGCATCGACCTCGGCGCGCGCGGCGTCGAGATCGGGCAGGGCGGAAAGCTGCGCTTCCGCTTCGGCAAGGCTGCGCCGCGCGGCCATCGCCTCGTCGCCGTGGCGGGTGACGGCCAGCCGCGCGCTCTCGCGCTTGCCCGCGGCAATCGCGCGATCCGCCTCCGCGCGGCTGAGCGCGCGCCCGGCCTCGGCGAGGCGCTGATCTGCGCTGCGCCGCGCCTCGCGCGCGCGGGCATCGGCGGCGGAGGCATCGGCGAGCGCGCGGGTCAGCGTCTCATGCGCCTGCCGCGCGCCCTCGGCCCGGGCCGCGACCTCTTCGAGATCGCGCTTGAGTTCGACGAGGCGGTTGAGCTGACGCAGCCGCAGCGCGGCGGCGGTCGGCGCATCCTCGGCCCCGGCGCGGAACCCGTCCCAGCGCCAGAGATCGCCCTCGACCGAGACGAGGCGCTGGCCCGGGCGCAGTTCCGCCTGCCGCGCCGCGCCCTCGGTCGCATCCATCACGAGGCCGATCTGCGCGATGCGGCGAGCGAGCACCGCGGGCACCTCGACCTGATCGGAAAGCGGCGCGATGCCGTCGGGGAGCGGCTGCGGATCGGCGTAATCGGGCAGCAGGCCCCAGCCGGAACGGGCGTTTTCCTCGATCTCCGGCGCGCGCAGGTCATCGGCCAGCGCCGCGCCCAGCGCCGCCTCGAAGCCCGGGGTCACCCGCACCCGGTCGAGCAGCTGATGCCCGGTCGCCGCCTCGCGCTCGACAAGCCGGGCAAGCGCGGTGACCTCGGCGCGCAGCGCCCCGGCCTCGCCCTCGGCCTCCGAACGCATCGCGCGCGCGGCGCTCTCGCGGGTCTGCACCTCGGCGCGCGCCTCCTCGGCGGCGGCCAGCGCCTCCTCTGCGGCCTCGGCCGCGGCATGCGCCTCCTCGAGCGCCTCCTGCGCGGTCTCGAACATCTCGCCCGCGCGTTCGAGCGCCTCCTCGGCGGCCCCGGCGGCCTCCTCGGCGCGTCCGGCCTCCGCCTCGGCCTTCGCCGCGGTCGCGCGGCCATCCGTCACCAGGCGCTGCGCCGAGCCATGCCGCGCGGCAAGCCGGGCGACATCCTCGGTCATCTCGGCGAGATGCGCCTCGCGGTCGGCGAGCACATTCGCCGCCTCGGCCGAGGCCTCCGCCGCGGTGGCGAGCTTTTCCTCATGCCCATCGGTCGCCTTCAGGAGCTGTCCCATCTCCCAGTCGAGCTGCGCGATCGTCTCGCCCGCGTCGCGGTTCAGCCCGGCCTCGCGCTCCATGTCGCGGTCGAGCTGCGCGATGCGCGCCTTCAGCGTCTCGATCCGGGCCAGCGCCTGCGCCTCGGTGTCCTTCAGCGCGTCGCGTTGCAGCGTCACGCGCTGCAGGATCGCGCCGGCGATCGCCTCCTCCTCGCGCAGCGGGGGCAGCTTTTCCTCCGCCGCCGTGCGTTCGCGCGCGCGGGCGCGGGCGGTGGCCTCCGCCTGCGCGGCGCCCTGCAGCGCGGCGCGCAGCCCGGCCTCCGCCTCGGCGCGGGCGAGATCGGCCTCGCGCCAGCGGCGGTAAAGCAGCATCCCCTCGGCGCGGCGCAGCTCCGCCCCGATCTCGCGGTAGCGCGCCGCCTGCCGCGCCTGCCGCGCGAGCGTGGCGAGCTGCCCGGCCAGCTGTTCGATCACGTCGTCGACGCGCAATAGGTTCTGCTCGGCACCGTTCAGCTTCAGCTCCGCCTCGTGGCGCCGCTGATAAAGGCCGGAGATCCCGGCGGCCTCCTCGAGGATGCGCCGCCGCGCCTTCGGCCTCGCGTTGATCAGCTCGGAGATCTGCCCCTGCCGCACCAGCGCGGGCGATTGCGCGCCGGTCGAGGCATCGGCGAAAAGCATCTGCACGTCGCGCGCGCGCACGTCCTTCGTGTTGACCTTGTAGGCCGAGCCCGCGTCGCGGGTGATGCGGCGGATGATCTCCAGATTGTCGTTGTCGTTGAACCCCGAGGGGGCGAGCCGCTCGGTGTTGTCGATGCTGAGCGAGACCTCGGCGAAATGCCGCGCCGGGCGCGTCGCGGCACCGGCGAAGATCACGTCCTCCATCCCGCCGCCGCGCATCGCGGTGGGGCGGTTCTCGCCCATCACCCAGCGCAGCGCCTCGAGCAGGTTCGACTTGCCGCAGCCGTTCGGCCCGACGACCCCGGTCAGACCGTCGTGGATCACGAGGTCGGTCGGGTCGACGAAGCTCTTGAAGCCGTTCAGACGCAGCCGGGTGAAGCGCAAGGGCGGACGATTCCTTTTCCGTTTGCCCAAGTTTCGGGCGCGCGTGCGGGGCTGTCAACGCCGGCCCCCACGATCTCGCGGGTTTGGGGCGTTTATCCACAAGATATGCGTGATATGCAGGGGGCGTCCGGGAGCATTGCGGGGCGGGGCGCTTGAACCCGCCGGCGATGGCTCTAGGGTCTCGCGAAAAGGAAAGGGGGCGACATGGTTCCGGCTCTGGCAATCATCCTGTTGTTTCAACTGGTGGGCGAGGTGGTCTCGCGCGCGCTGCACATGCCCTTGCCCGGCCCGGTGCTCGGCATGATCGGCATGGTCTTCGCGCTGAGCGCGAGCGAGGGGCTGCGCGAGTTGATCCGCCCGGTCGCGCAGGGGCTGCTCAGCCATCTGTCGCTGCTTTTCGTGCCGGCGGGGGTGGGCGTCGTCGCCCATATCCCGACGCTCGTCAGCCACGGGCTTGCGCTGGCGCTTTCGCTGGTGCTCTCCACCCTTCTTGCGATCGTGGTCGGCGCGGTGACCTTCACCCTCGTCGCCCGCGCGGTGCGGAGCTATCCCGATGAATGACGCCGCGCTGATCTGGTCCTACCTCGCCTCGCAGCCGCTGCTTTGGCTTTCGGCGACGCTTTTTGCCTATTGGGCGGGGGATGCGCTCTTCCGCGCCTCGCGCCGCAATCCGCTCGCCAATCCGGTGATGATCGCCGTCGTGCTGCTTGCGATCCTGCTCGAGGGCACGGGCACCCCCTACAAGAGCTATTTCGAGGGCGCGCAATTCGTCCATTTCATGCTTGGCCCGGCGACGGTTTGCCTCGCGCTGCCCCTGCAGGGGAACCTGCGCGCGATCCGCAAGGCGGCGCTGCCGATCATGGCGGCGCTTTTTGCCGGATCGTTCACCGCTGTCTTCTCGGCGCTGGCGATCGCCTGGTCGCTCGGTGCCGATGCCTCGCTGCTCGCCTCGCTCGCACCGAAATCGGCGACCGCGCCGGTGGCGATCGGCATTTCCGAACAACTCGGCGGACAGCCGACGCTGACCGCGGTTCTGGTGCTGCTCACCGGCATGATCGGGGCGATCTTCGTCACGCCGATGCTGAACGCGCTGGGCTTCACCGACTGGCGCGCGCGCGGCTTTGCCACCGGCGTCGCGGCGCATGGCATCGGCACGGCGCGGGCGTTCCAGATGCATGACACCGCCGGCGTCTTCGCCTCGATCGGGATGGGGCTGAACGCGGTGCTCACCGCCTTCCTCGCGCCGCTGGTGTTGCAGCTCTTCCTTTAGCCCCGGGTGCGGGGCGGGCGCGGCTTGTAGACCGGCAGCTTCCAGCCCCAGCGCATCGACCCGGCCCGCAGCACGAAGGTGACGATGCCGCAGCCGATCGCCGCGGGCAGGCCCGGCGCCCCCACTGCGGTCAGCAGCAGCGCCGCCGCCGCCCCGGCAAAGGCGCAGCTGAGGTAGAGCTCGCCCTGTTTCAGGATCAGCGGCACCTCGTTGCAGACGACATCGCGCATCAGCCCGCCAAACGATCCGGTGACCACCCCCATGATGAGCACGGTGACCGGCCCATGCCCGCGCGCCATCGTCACCGCGACGCCCGCGGGCACGGCAACGGCGAGCGCGCAGGCATCGAGCCAAAGAAGCGTGCGATAGCGGCTTTCGAGCAGATGCGCGGTGAAGAAGACAAGCACCGCCGCCCCGGCGATCAGCAGCATATATTCGGGCCGCCCGACCCAGAACACCGGGATCCGCCCGATCAGCAGATCGCGCAGCGTGCCGCCGCCCACGGCGGTCAGCGCCGCGATGAAGATGAAGCCGACGAGATCGAGTTGCTGGCGCGAGGCGACCAGCGCCCCGGTCAGCGCGAAGACGAAGACCGAGACGTAGTCGAGCGCGATGCCGATCGGCAGCGTCGTCAGGTAGTCGATGACGGGATGCTGATCCCCGGGGGTCATGGCGGCGCCTCGCTGCGGTGTCGCCCGATGCTAGCGGGTTATTTGCCGCCTTTGTAGGGGGCCATTCCGGCGCGGGCGAGCTCGTCGGCGCGTTCGTTCTCCGGATGGCCGGCGTGGCCCTTGATCCATTTCCAGATCACCTTATGGCGTGCCTGCGCGGCATCGAGCCGCTGCCAGAGATCGACGTTCTTCACCGGCTTGCGGTCGGCCGTCTTCCAGCCGTTGCGCTTCCAGCCGTGGATCCAGCCGGTCACCCCGTTCTTCACATAGGCCGAATCGGTGGTGATGGTGATCGCCACCTCGCGGTTGAGCACCTCGAGCGCGTTGATCGCGGCCAGAAGCTCCATCCGGTTGTTGGTGGTCATCGCCTCGCCGCCGCTCAGCTCGCGCTCCTTGACGAGGGTCTCCCCCTCCATCGCGCGCATCAGCACGCCCCAGCCGCCGGGGCCCGGGTTGCCCGAACAGGCCCCATCCGTCCATGCGAAGAATTCGGTCACTCAGGCACGCTCCATCGCAAGGCGCAGGCCGAGCGCCGCGAAGGAGGCGGCGAAGGCGCGGCGCATCCAGGCGGTGACGACGGGGCGGGAGAGCACCGCCTCGCGCCCGGAGGCGGCCAGCGCGGCATAGCCGAGGAAGGTGACGAAGGTGAGCGCGGCGAAGGTCACGCCGAGCTCGGCCATCATCGCGGTGCCGTCGGTCGGCGCCATGAACTGCGGCAGGAAGGCGATGAAGAACATCGGCAGTTTCGGATTGAGCAGGTTGAGCATGATGCCGCGGCCAACGAGGCGCGAGATGCGCTGCGGCGCGGCCGCCTCGACCTGCAGCCCGCCCGAGCCCTTCAGCGTGCCCCAGGCCATCCACATGAGATAGGCGACGCCCGCATATTTGAGCGTCTGGAACAGCACGGCCGAGGTGTGCAGCACCGCGGCAAGCCCCGCCATCGCGACGCCCAGATGCACAAGCGTCGCGATCGTGCAGCCGAGCGCGGCCCAGGCGCCGGCGCGGAAGCCCTGCCCCAGCGTGGTCGAGAGGGTGTAGACGACGCCGATCCCCGGGGCGAGGCAGACGACGAAGGCGGTGAGCAGAAACTCGAGGCTCATACGGGCTCCCTCAGGATGCGCGGCACCTTGAACTCGATGTCCTCGCGCGCGGTTTCGACCAGTTCGACGGTGACCTCGTAGCGGTCGCGGAAGGCGGCGATCACCTCGTCGACCAGCACTTCGGGCGCGGAGGCGCCGGCGGTGACGCCGACCGCGCGGGCTTCGCCCAGCGCGGCCCAGTCGATCTCGGAGGCGCGACCGACGAGATGCGAGACGGCGCAGCCCGCGGCGGAACCGACCTCGACCAGACGGCGCGAATTCGAGCTGTTCGGCGCGCCGATCACCAGAAGCGCGTCGATCTTCGGCGCGATCGCCTTCACCGCCGCCTGCCGGTTGGTGGTGGCGTAGCAGATATCCTCCTTCGCCGGGCCGGTGATCGCGGGGAAGCGCGCCTTGAGCGCGGCGACGACGCCCGCGGTGTCGTCGACCGAAAGCGTCGTCTGGGTGATGAAGGCGAGGCGTTCGGGATCGCGGGGGCTCAGATGGGCCACATCCGCGACCGTCTCGACGAGCAGCACCTCGCCCGCGGGCAGCTGCCCCATCGTGCCCAGAACCTCGGGGTGACCGGCATGGCCGATCATCACCATCTGGAGCCCGTCCTCGAAATGCCGCTCGGCCTCGATATGCACCTTGCTCACCAGCGGGCAGGTGGCATCGACCCAGATCATGTTGCGCCGCGACGCCTCGGCCGGCACCGATTTCGGCACGCCATGGGCGGAAAAGATCACCGGCCGGTCGTCGGGGCAATCGCTCAGCTCCTCGACGAAGACGGCGCCCTTCGCGCGCAGGCTGTCGACGACGAACTTGTTGTGCACGATCTCGTGGCGGACGTAGACCGGTGCGCCCCATTTCGAAAGCGCCATCTCGACGATCTTGATCGCCCGGTCGACGCCGGCGCAAAAGCCGCGCGGCGCGGCGAGATAGAGGGTGAGGGCAGGTTTCATGACGCGCTCCTTGCTCGCCATGACCTAATGCGCCTGCGCGGTGCCGTCCAGCCCGGGCGGGATCAGAACTCGACCTCGAGTTCCTCGATCTCCTCGGGCTCGGCGAGCGCCGCTTCCGTCCATTCCCGCATCGGCGCCCAGTCGAGGATCGTGTCGACATAGGCCTCGAGCTTGTCGTCGAGCGCGACCGAATAGGTGCGGAACCGGGTGCAGACCGGCGCATACATCGCGTCCGCCACGGTCGGATGTTCGCCAAAGAGGAAGGGCCCGCCATAGGTGTCGAGGCATTCGTGCCAGATCGCCTTCACCCGTTCGACATCGGGGCGCGCGCCGGAGAAGATCTTGAACCTCTCGTGCTTCGCCTTGAGGTTCATCGGCAGCGCCGAGCGCAGATTGTAGAAGCCCGAATGCATCTCGCCCGAGACGGCGCGGCAATGCGAGCGCGCGACGATATCCGCGGGGTAGAGGCCGGCCTCGGGGAAGACCTCGGCGAGATATTGCGCGATCGCGAGCGTGTCCCAGACCTGCACCGCGCCATGGGTGAGCCGCGGCACTAGCACCGAGGGCGAGAGCAGCAGCAGTTCCTGCCGCGCGGAGGCGTCGCTCAGGTCGACCGGCGCTTCGACAAAGTCGAGCCCGGCCATCTTGCACAACAACCAGCCGCGCAATGACCAGGAGGAGTAGTTTTTCGATGAAATAGTAAGCGTCGCCTGGCTCATCGCGCCCTCGCTGCCGTAATTTGCTGCACCTTGCATGGCTTTTGTCGCAGCCTGACCTCGACAAGGCCAGCAATGGCCGTTCCCGGACGGACCAGTGAGAGAAGAGCGCCATGCTTTATGCAACCTACCAGGCACTTGATGATTTTTTCGCCCCTTTGCGGACGGGAGCGAGCTTTGCGCTGAATTTCGCGCCGCGCGCGACGGGGCCCTTCGGGGGGGTGCTGCGCTCGAATGCGGCGCTGATGGAGATGGTCTCGCGCTTCAGGCTCAGCCATGAGCGGCCGAAATTCGGCATCGCCTCGGTGCAGGTCGAGAACCGCGAGGTGCCGGTGACGGAGGAGGTCGTGCTCGACCTGCCCTTCGCGCGGCTCGTGCATTTTCGGCGCGACATCGACACGGTGCAGCCGAAGGTTCTGGTCACCGCGCCGCTCTCGGGCCATTTCGCGACGCTGCTCGCCGGCACGGTGAAGACGCTTTTGCGCGATCACGACGTCTATATCACCGACTGGAAGAATGCGCGCGACGTGCCGCGTTCGGCCGGCGAATTCGGGGTCGAGGATTACGTCGAATACGTGATCCGCTGCATGGAGGCGATCGGCCCGGGCGGCCATGTGCTCGCCGTGTGCCAGCCCTGCGTGCAGACGCTCGCCGCCGTCGCGGTGATGTCGGAGGATCGCAACCCGGCGACGCCGCGTTCGATGACGCTGATGGCGGGGCCGGTCGATGTGCGCGAAAGCCCGACCACGGTGAACGATCTTGCGAACGACAAGCCGCTCGACTGGTTCGAGAAGAACGTGATCGGCACGGTGCCGATGCGCTACCCGGGGGCGGGGCGCCGGGTCTATCCCGGTTTCGTGCAGCTCTTCTCCTTCATGGCGATGAACATGGATCGCCATCAGGCGCAGCATCGCAAGCTTTACGATCACCTCGCCGCGGGGGAGGTGGAGCAGGCCGCGAAGATCAAGGATTTCTACGACGAGTATTTCGCGGTGCTGGATCTGACTGCGGAATTCTACCTCGAGACGATCGAGCGGGTGTTCCAGACCGCCGATCTCGCGCGGGGCGAGTTCCTTTATCGCGGGCGCAAGGTCGATCCGGGCAAGATCCGGCATACCGCGCTGCTCACCGTCGAGGGCGGGCGCGACGACATCTGCGGTCTGGGCCAGACCACGGCGGCGCATGATCTCTGCTCCTCGCTGCGGCCGCATCTCAAGCGCCACCACTTGCAGGCGAATGTCGGCCATTACGGCGTGTTCAACGGCCGCAAATGGGACAACGAGATCTACCCGGTGGTGCGCAACATGATCCTCGCCGTGGAGTGAGGCAAAGGAAAGGCGCGCGGGTGAGGGGCCGCGCGCCTTGCCATTTTCCATGAGTGGATTTCGAGAAGCGAAGGCGCTCAGCCCTCGTTCTGGTCGCTTTCGCGCGGTTCGCGCGGCGGGCGGCCGATCACGTCGCGCAGCGCGTCGAGCTCGATGAAATTATCGGCCTGACGGCGCAGTTCGTCCGCAATCATCGGCGGCTGCGAGCGGATCGTCGAGACGACCGAGACGCGAACCCCCATCCGTTGCAGCGCTTCGACGAGCGGGCGGAAATCGCCGTCACCGGAGAACAGCACCGCATGATCGAGCCGCGGCGCGAGTTCCATCGCGTTCACGGCAAGCTCTATGTCCATGTTGCCCTTGACCTTCCGGCGGCCCATCGAGTCGGTATATTCCTTCGCAGGCTTCGTCACCATCGCGTAGCCGTTGTAATGCAGCCAGTCGACGAGGGGGCGAATCGGGGAATATTCCTCGTTCTCGAGGAGCGCGGTATAATAGAAGGCACGCACCAGCTTGCCGCGGCGTTCGAACTCCTGTCGGAGCAGCTTGTAGTCGATGTCGAACCCAAGCGCCTTTGCGGCGGCGTACAGGTTCGAGCCGTCGATGAACAGCGCGAGCCGTTCGTCCTTGTAAAACATCAAAATGTCCTTTCGTCGTGGTCGGGCGGCGCATCGGTTCGGAGTGGGCGCGCGGAAAACGCGTTACCGATAACGCCGCTAGACCAAGTCTGTGTCGAGATCCATAGCAACCGCAAGCACCGGAGGGTACGTGTTCTTATGGCCAATACTATGTTCGTGATCGCACTGGGGTCAAATCTCCCCTCTGCCGCGGGGGGATCCGCGCAAAGTCTCGCCGCCGCGCTGGGGCGTTTTGCGGGGGAGGGGCTTGCGCTGCGGGCGCTGAGCCGGTTCTGGCGCTCGCCGGCCTTTCCGGCGGGCTCGGGGCCCGATTTCGTCAATGCCTGCGCGCTCGCCGAAGGGGAGATGACGCCCGAGGCGGCGCTCGCCGCGCTGCACCGGATCGAGGCCGCGCTCGGGCGCGAGCGGCATGCGCGCTGGGCGGCGCGGGGGATCGACCTCGACCTGATCGCGGCGGAGGGGGCGATCCGCCCCGATCCCGCGGTGCAGGCCGAATGGCGCGCCTTGCCCCTCGAGGCGCAGATGCGCCGCGCACCCGAGACGCTGATCCTGCCGCATCCGCGGTTGCAGGACCGCGCCTTCGTGCTGATTCCCCTTGCCGAAATCGCCCCGGGATGGTGCGATCCGGTCTCCGGGCGGAGCGTCGCGCAGATGCTTGCGGCCCTGCCGGAGGCGGAAAAAGCCGCGCTGCAGCCCTTTGCCGCGCCGTTCGCGACCGCCTGAGCGGGATTGAGCGCTTGTCAAGGGGCGATGAAGCGCCTAAATAGGCGCCTCACACCTCCCTTCTGACTGGAGAAGCCGATGGCCCGCGTGACGGTTGAAGACTGCGTTGACAAGGTTCCGAACCGCTTCGAGCTGGTGATGCTGGCCGCACATCGTGCGCGCGAGATCGCCGCTGGTGGCGCGCTGACCGTCGACCGCGACAACGACAAGAACCCGGTCGTCGCGCTGCGCGAGATCGCGGAGGAGACGCAGTCGGCCGACGATCTGCGCGAGCGTCTGATCGAATCGAACCAGACCCAGATCGAGGTCGACGAGCCCGAAGAGGATTCGATGGCTCTGCTGATGTCGGGCGAAGTCGATCGTCCGCGCGCCGACGACATGGACGAAGAGCGCATGCTGCGTGCCCTGATGGACGCGCAGGGGCGCGACTGATCGGAACCTTCTGACGGGGCTACTTGGGGGCGGAACGCGCGCGAATGATCGATGTCGAAGACCTGATCGCGCTCGTCCGCAACTACAATCCGCGCTGCAACGCTGCACTGATCCGCAAGGCCTATGCCTATGGTCTGCAGATGCACGAGGGGCAGTTCCGCCATTCGGGTGAACCCTATTTCACCCATCCCGTCGCCGTCGCCGCGATTCTCACCGAACAGCGGCTGGACGACGCGACGATCATCACCGCGCTTTTGCACGACACGATCGAGGACACCCGCTCGACCTATGCCGAGGTCGAGACGCTCTTCGGCCACGAGATCGCCGAGCTCGTCGACGGCGTCACCAAGCTGACCAATCTGCAGCTGTCCTCCAACGCCTCGAAACAGGCGGAGAACTTCCGCAAGCTGTTCATGGCGATGTCGAAGGATCTGCGCGTCCTGCTCGTCAAGCTCGCCGACCGGCTGCACAACATGCGCACGATCAAGTCGATGCGCCCCGACAAGCAGGTGCAGAAGGCGCGCGAGACGATGGAGATCTTCGCGCCGCTCGCCGGGCGGATGGGCATGCAATGGATGCGCGAGGAGCTCGAAGACCTGGCCTTCAAGGTGCTCAACCCCGAGGCGCGCACCTCGATCATCCGCCGCTTCGTCTCGCTGCAGAAGGAATCGGGCGATGTGATCACCAAGATCACCTCCGACATCCGCGGCCTGCTCGAGGAGGCGCAGATCGAGGCCAATGTCTTCGGTCGCGCGAAACGCCCCTATTCGATCTGGCGCAAGATGGAGGAGAAGCAGCTCGCCTTCTCGCGGCTGAGCGACATCTACGGCTTTCGCATCATCACCGAGAGCGAGATGGACTGCTATCGCGTGCTCGGGCTGATCCACCACCGCTGGCGCGCGGTGCCGGGGCGGTTCAAGGACTATATCTCCCAGCCGAAGACGAACGGTTATCGCTCGATCCACACCACGGTTTCGGGGCGCGACGGCAAGCGCGTCGAGGTGCAGATCCGCACCCGCCAGATGCACGAGGTCGCCGAGGCCGGCGTTGCCGCGCACTGGTCCTATCGCGACGGTCAGCCGGCGGAGAACCCCTTCGCCGTCGATCCGGCGAAATGGCTGAAATCGCTCACCGAACGCTTCGGCGAGGGGGATCACGACGAATTCCTCGAGAACGTGAAGCTCGAGATGTATTCCGATCAGGTCTTCTGCTTCACGCCGAAGGGCGACGTCATCAAGCTGCCGAAGGGCGCGACGCCGATCGACTTCGCCTATGCGATCCACACGCGGATCGGCAACAGCTGCGTCGGCGCCAAGGTCGACGGCATCCGTGTGCCGCTCTGGACCCGGCTGAAGAACGGCCAGTCGGTCGAGATCATCACCGCCGCCGGGCAGCGCCCGCAGGCGACCTGGCTCGACATCGTCGGCACCGGCCGCGCGCGTGCCGCGATCCGCAAGTCGCTGCGCGAGGAAGACCGCGGGCGGTTCGTCAAGCTTGGCTCCGAACTCGCTCGGCTCGCCTTCGAACATGTCGGGCGCAAGGTCACCGACAAGGCGCTGCGCACCGCGGCGAAGACCCTCGGCCTGCCCGACGAAACCGAATTGCTGGCAAGGCTCGGCTCGGCCGAACTCACCGCACGCGAGGTGGTCGAGGCGCTTTATCCCGAGCTCGCGAAACGCGGGCCGGAGACGATCGAGCCCACCCGCGCGGTGCTTGGCCTCGAGGCGGATCAGACCTTCCATCGCGCCGATTGCTGCCAGCCGCTGCCGGGCGAGCGGATCGTCGGCATTACCTATCGCGGCCAGGGCGTGGTGATCCATGCGATCGACTGCCCTGCGCTCGAGGAATTCGAGGATCAGCCCGAACGCTGGGTCGATCTGCACTGGCATGCCGGGCAGCACCCGCCGGTCTATACCGCCTCGCTCAAGCTCACGATCTCGAACGACGCCGGTGTGCTTGGCCATATCTGCAGCTTGATCGGCAGCCAGCGGGCCAATATCTCCGATCTGCATTTCGTGGATCGCAAACCCGACTTTTACTCACTCGTCATAGAGGTCGAGCTAAGGGATGTGGAACATCTGCACACGCTGCTCACCGCGCTCGAGGCGGAGACTGACGTGGCGCAGATCGAACGCTGGCGGGATCTGACGCGCAAGCCCTGAGGGGCGGAAGGGAAACGGGTGGTCTTCAAGAGGCGGGACAAGCGCCCATGGCCCGTGGCGCTGCGCGAGACGCTTTGGCCGCGGGGCGGCTGGAGCCGGGCGTTCCATTACGTCCGCCATCGGCTCAACCGCCTGCCCGACCAGCCGCATCGCATCGCGCGCGGCATCTTCGCCGGGGTCTTCGTTTCCTTCACGCCGCTTTTCGGGGTGCATCTGCTGCTTGCGGCGGGGCTGGCGAAACTGGCGCGTGGCAATATCATCGCGGCGCTTTTCGGCACGCTGATCGGCAATCCGGTGACCTTTCCGCTGATCGCGCTCAGCTCGATCAAGCTTGGCCACTGGATGCTCGGCAGCCATTTCGAGCCCTCCCATGCGGTCGGGCTGCTCGCCACCTTCTCCGACGCTTTCGACGATCTGCGCCATAATGTCGTGGCGCTCTTCACCCATGCCCATCCACGCTGGGAGGGGCTGCTCGGCTTCTTCGACGAGATCTTCCTGCCCTATCTCGTCGGCGGGGCGATCCCCGGGCTGATCGCCGGTTTCATCAGCTATCACATCGCCTTGCCGATCGTGACGGCCTATCAGAACCGGCGCCGCACCCGGCTCAAGGAGCGGCTCGCCAAGCTGCGTGCGAAGCTGCCGAGCCGGCCGAAGCCGCCCGCCGAGGGCGAAGGACCGCCCGGGCCGCCCGGGCCGGACGGCTGAGCGCCCCTTCCCCCCGACGCGCCGCTTTGCCATAGTCCAGACCTCGCCCCAACCGACCGGAGGCTTTCATGACCCGTCCTCTTCGCCTTGGCGTCAACATCGACCACGTCGCCACGCTGCGCAATGCGCGCGGCTCCGCCTATCCCGACCCGCTGCGCGCCGCGCTGCTCGCCGAGGCCGCGGGGGCCGACGGCATCACCGCGCATCTGCGCGAGGATCGCCGCCACATCCGCGATGCCGACATGGCCGCGCTGAAGGCGGGGCTTGGCATTCCGCTCAACTTCGAGATGGCGCCGACCGAGGAGATGGGCCGGATCGCGCTGGCCACCGCGCCGCATGCCTGCTGTCTCGTGCCCGAAAAGCGGCAGGAGGTCACGACCGAGGGCGGTCTCGACGTCGTCGCCGATCAGGCGCGGCTGACCGATTTCGTGGCCATGCTCTCGGAGACGGGGATCCGCGTCTCGATGTTCATCGGCCATGACGCGCGCCAGATCGAGGCCTCGGCCGCGATCGGTGCGGCGGTGGTCGAGTTGCACACCGGCCATTATTGCGACCTGCATTATGCCGGCAAATTCGCCGAGCGCGACGCCGAGCTGGCGCGTCTCGCCGAAGGCGCGCGGCTTGCGGCGCGGCTTGGCCTCGAAGTGCATGCGGGCCACGGCCTCACCTTCGAGACGGTGGCGCCGATCGCCGCGCTGCCCGAGATCCGCGAGCTGAACATCGGCCATTTCCTGATCTCCGAGGCGGTCTTCATCGGCCTCGAGGCCGCGATCGGGGAGATGCGCCGGCGGATGGAGCTCGCACGCGGATGAGCCTCGCATGATCCTCGGCATCGGCACCGATCTCGCCAATATCGAGCGTATCTCGGCGACGCTCGCGCGCTTCGGCGACCGGTTCCGCACCCGCGTCTTCACCGAAGACGAGATCGCCAAGGCGGAGCGGCGCGCCGATACCGCGGGCACCTATGCAAAGCGCTGGGCGGCGAAGGAGGCCTGCTCCAAGGCGCTCGGCACCGGGCTGCGGATGGGCATTTCCTGGAAGGACATGGGCGTCACCAACCTGCGCACGGGCCAGCCGGTGATGCATCTGACCGGCTGGGCGGCGGAACGTCTGGCCGCGATGACGCCCCCCGGGCATGCGGCGATCGTGCATGTCACGCTGACCGACGATCACCCCTGGGCGCAGGCCTTCGTGGTGATCGAGGCGCGCCCGACCGGCGCGCTTTCCCCCGATCACGATCCGCTTCCTTGACTCGGGGCGCTCCCCGCGCCAAGGAAGGCGGGACTTTTCCAAGAGGCAGGCGAATGGCGAAGAAAACCGAAGGCGGCGTTGTCGAGACCGTCAAGACCATCTTCTGGGCACTCCTGATCGCGGGCGTGTTCCGCACGCTGTTCTTTCAGCCGTTCTGGATCCCCTCGGGCTCGATGAAGGACACGCTGCTGATCGGTGACTTCCTCTTCGTCAACAAGATGGCCTATGGCTATTCGCGCTATTCCTGCCCCTTCGCGGCCTGCCCGATCTCGGGGCGGATCCTTGGCCATGACCCGGAGCGCGGCGATGTCGTCGTGTTCCGCCATCCGACCAAGGGCGTCGATTTCATCAAGCGCCTCGTCGGCCTGCCGGGCGACAAGATCCAGGTCGTGAACGGGGTGCTGACGATCAACGATCAGCCGGTGGGCCTCAAGGCCGCGGGCGATTTCTCCGAGATCAAGGAGCCGCAGGGGCCGCAGCAGCTCACCCCGCGTTGCGCGAACGATCCGGTCGGCCTTGGCGGCACCTGCCTCAAGACGCGCCAGATCGAGACGCTGCCGAATGGGCGCTCGCACGACATTCTCAACATCTCGGACAATTGGGTGGCCGACAACACCCCGGTCTTCACCGTGCCCGAGGGCGAATATTTCTTCATGGGCGACAACCGCGACAATTCCGAGGACAGCCGCTTCTCGCAATCGGTGGGTGGCGTCGGCTTCGTGCCGAAGGAATATCTCGTTGGCCGCGCCGACCGGGTGATCTTCTCCTCGGCGGGCCGTTCGCTCTTCTTCTTCTGGACCTGGCGTCCGGACCGCTTCTTCAAGGCGATCGAGTGAGGATGACGCGCGCGTGAAGATCGGAACGGACATCGCCGCTTTCATGGACCGGCTCGGGCATCGTTTCACGACGCCCGAGCTTCTGGTTCGTGCGCTCACCCATAGCTCGATCGGTTCGGCGACGCGGCCCGACAACCAGCGCCTCGAATTCCTCGGCGACCGGGTGCTCGGGCTGAGCATGGCCGAGGCGCTGATCCGCGCCGATCGCGCCGCCTCCGAGGGGCAGCTCGCGCCGCGCTTCAACGCGCTCGTGCGCAAGGAGACCTGCGCCGATGTCGCGCGTCAGATCGACCTTGGCGCGGTGCTGAAGCTTGGCCGGTCGGAAATGATGTCGGGCGGGCGCCGCAAGGAGGCGCTGCTCGGCGACGCGATGGAGGCGGTGATCGCCGCGGTCTATCTCGACGCCGGCTTCGAGGTGGCCCGGGCGCTGGTGCTGCGGCTTTGGGGCAAGCGCATCGACGCGGTCGAGGAAGACGCGCGCGACGCGAAGACCGCGTTGCAGGAATGGGCGCAGGCGCGCGGTCTGCCGCCGCCGCGCTACGCCGCGATCTCACGCGAGGGGCCGGATCACGCGCCGGTCTTCACGATCGAGGCGCAGCTCGAGAATGGCGAGGCCGAACGCGCGAGCGCCGGCTCGAAACGTCAGGCGGAACAGGCGGCGGCGAAGGCGCTGTTGTCACGGTTGGAGGGCTCGGCATGAGCGAGAGCGGAACCACGCGCGCGGGATTCGTCGCGCTCATCGGCGAACCGAACGCCGGCAAATCGACGCTGCTGAACCGGATGGTGGGGGCCAAGGTCTCGATCGTCACGCATAAGGTGCAGACGACGCGCGCGCGCATCCGCGGCGTGTGCATGGCAGGCGATGCGCAGATCGTCTTCGTCGACACGCCCGGCATCTTTCGCCCGCGTCGGCGGCTTGACCGCGCGATGGTCTCGGCGGCCTGGGGCGGTGCGGCGGACGCCGATCTCGTCGTGCTCCTGATCGAGGCGCATCGCGGGCTGACCGATGGCACCCGCGCGATCCTCGAGGCGCTGAAGGCGCGCGAAGGCACGCAGCCGGTCGCGCTTGCGATCAACAAGATCGACAAGGTGAAGGCGGAGAAACTCCTCGCGCTCGCCGAGACGATGAACGCCGAGTTCCCCTTTGCGAAGACTTTCATGATCTCCGCGGAAAAGGGCTATGGCGTCGAGGATCTGCGCGACTGGCTTGCAGGGGAACTCCCCGAAGGCCCGTGGTATTACCCCGAGGACCAGATCGCCGATCTGCCGCTGCGGATGATTGCGGCGGAGATCACGCGCGAAAAGCTGACGCTGCGCCTGCATGAGGAGCTGCCCTATCAGCTCACCGTCGAGACCGAGAAATGGGAGGAGCGCAAGGACGGCTCCGCCCGCATCGACCAGATCGTCTATGTCGCCCGCGACGGGCACAAGGGGATCCTGCTCGGCCATGGCGGCGAGACGATCAAGGCGATCTCGAAGGCGGCGCGCGAGGAGATGATCGAATTCCTCGGCCGCCCGGTGCATCTGTTCCTGCAGGTGAAGGTGCGGCCGAACTGGCTCGAGGAAGCCGAGCGCTATTCGGAAATGGGGCTCGACTTCAAGGACGGCGACTGATGGCGGCGCGCCTCGCCTCGGATTTCTGGGTGAGGGCCTATCTGAAGCGCCTCGAGCTTGCCGATATCCCGGCCTATGTCACCGCCCGCGGGCAGGCCGAATCCGGTGCGGTGATGGTGAAATGCGCGCGGCTCGACGGCAGCGCGCAGCTTTACGAGCGGCGCAGCGACCTGATGGGCGGCGGCTGGAAATGGATGCTGCTGCATGACGGGGAGGAGGCCGAGGTCGATGCCTCGATCCGCAAGCAGCGCAGTTTCGACCCCGATCTCTGGGTGATCGAGATCGAAAGCCGCGACGGGCGCACGCTGCTCGACGAACCCGGCCTCGACGACTGACTTCCCTCTTTCGTCCGGGCGGCATAGCCTGCGCGGAGACCCCGGCATCCCGGGCCCGAGACCGGCATGGACTGGCAAGACCAAGGCACGATCCTTTCCACCCGCCCGCATGGCGAGACCTCGGCGATCGTCGAGGTCTTCACCGCGACGCATGGCCGCCACGCGGGCGTCGTGCGCGGTGGCGTCTCGCGCAAGGTCGCGGCGACGCTGCAACCGGGGAGCCATGTCGCGCTGAGCTGGCGCGCGCGGCTCGAGGATCATCTGGGCGCCTTCACGGTCGAGCCGCTCGCCTCGCGCGCCGGCGCAATGGCGGACCGGCTCGCGCTGATGGGGCTCAACGCGACCTGCGCGATGCTCGCCTTTGCGCTGCCCGAACGCGAACCGCATCCGCGTCTCTACGCCGCCTCGGAACCGCTTTTCGAGGTGATCGGGCAGGCGGCGGAGGGCTGGATCGTCGACTACCTGCATTGGGAAATGGCGCTGCTCGAGGAGCTTGGCTTCGGCCTCGACCTGACCCGCTGCGCGGTGACCGGCTCGCGCGAGGATCTCGCCTTCGTCTCGCCCCGCACCGGGCGCGCGGTGAGCCGCGAAGGTGCGGGCGACTGGGCGCCGCGGCTCCTCGTGCTGCCGCAATGCCTTCTGGGGCAGGGGCCCGCGACGCTTGACGAGATCATCGCGGGTCTCACCCTCACCGGCCATTTCCTGACGCTCTTCGCCGAGGAGCACGGGCACCGCCCGCTGCCCGAGGCGCGCAACCGGCTGATCGCGGCGCTTGCGCGGCGGGCCTAGGGCGCGGTGCGGTCGTCGAGCACCAGCTGCATCAGCGTGAGATCGAGCCAGCGGCCGAATTTCTGCCCGACCTGCGGCAGCGTGCCGATCGTCTCGAAACCCAGCTTCGCGTGCAGCGCGATCGAGGGCGCATTCTCCGCGTCGATCGCGGCGACCATCGCATGCACCTCCGCCGCACGGGCATAGGCGATCAGCTGCACCATCAGCGCCCTGCCGCGCCCGCCGCCCCGCGCCCGCTCCGCGAGATAGACCGAATTCTCGACGGTCGCGCGGAACCCTTCCTGCGGGCGGAACGGGCCATAGCTCGCATAGCCGAGCACGGCGCCGCCCTCCTCGAACACCAGCACCGGCAGACCCGCCGCCTGCCGCGCCGCGATCCACTCCGCGCGTTCGAGCGCATCGACCGGGGTCGCGTTCCAGAAGGTCGTCGAATGCAGCGCCGCGTCATTGTAAATCGCGGCGATTTCGGGGGCGTCTTCGGCTTCGGCGTCACGGATCATGGCGGGCTCCTTTGACGCCAGATGTCGCGCGGGCGCTCACGCCGCGCAACCTATTTCGTGGCGAGGAAGCGCGCCGTGCGCCGCTCCGCCTCCGCCGCGGGCACGAAGTCGATGCCGAGATCGCGGCGCGCCGCGGCATTGTCGAGCCGCAGCCGGTGGCCGATCATCTCCTTGATGATCGCAAGCTGGGTGTCGAAGAGCGACAGGATCGAGATCATCCATTTCGGCGCGATCCGCGTCGCGATCTTCCGCTCGGGGAACTCGGCCTTCAGCACCCGCGCAAGCTCGGGGAAGGACTGGAAACTTTCGGTGAGCATGTAGCGCCGGCCGATCGTCTCGGGCCGGTCGAGGGCGCGGACATGCGCGGCGGAGACGTCCTCGATGTCGACGATCGGCAGGTCGAAATCAGGCAGCATCGGATCCTTGCCGGTGAGCACCCGCTCGATCACCGCCACCGAGGAGCCGGTGTGGCGGTCCATCGGCGTACCGCAGACCATGCCGGGGTTGATCACGGTGAGCTGCATTTCGGGATGTTTCGCAACGAAGGCCCAGGCGGCGCGTTCGGCGAAGATCTTTGAGCGCGTGTAGGGGGCGCAGGTCGGCGCCTGCGGATCGGACCAGTCCGCCTCGGTGAGCGGATCGGAGGCGACGCCATGCATCACCGCCTCCATCGAGGAGGTCAGCACGACGCGGGTGACGCCTGCCGCCTGGGCGGCGGCCAGAACCCGCTCGGTGCCCTCGACCGCGGGGCGGATGATGATGCTTTCGTCCTTCGGCTTCGTCAGCGGGAAGGGGGAGGCGGTGTGGATCACCGCATCGACGTCCGCCATCGCCGAAGGCCAGCCCGCGTCGGACAGCAGATCGGCCTCGGCAAAACTGAGCCGCGCGCGCGCTTCGGGCGGCAGCGCGCCCATCGCCGCGCGCACCTCATCGGCGCGGCCGAGGCTGCGCAAGGTGCCGCGCACCGCGTCGCCCTGCGCGAGCAGGTCGTAAGCGATGCGTTTCGCGATGAAACCGGAGATCCCGGTGACGAGGATGGTGCGGGGCATGCGGCCTCCAAAATCTGAACCGTTTGGTTCAGTGTGCCAGAGGCCGCCCCGAAGTCAACCGCCGATCGGCTCAGCCGAGCAGACGGCGCGCGATCACCTGCGCCTGGATCTCGGCGGCGCCCTCGAAGATGTTCAGGATCCGCGCATCGCAGAGGATCCGCGAGATCTTGTATTCGAGCGCAAAGCCATTGCCGCCGTGGATCTGCAGCGCATTGTCGGCGCAGGCCCAGGCGACGCGCGCGCCGAGCAGTTTCGCCATGCCCGCCTCTACGTCACAACGCCGCCCGTTGTCCTTTTCCCAGGCCGAGAAATAGGTCAGCTGCCGGGCGATCATGATCTCGACCGCCATCATCGCGAGCTTGCCGGCGACGCGGGGGAATTCGATCAGCGACTTGCCGAATTGCTTGCGGTCGATCGCGTATTGCATGCCGATCTCGCAGGCCGCCTGCGCCACGCCCACGGCGCGCGCCGCGGTCTGGATGCGGGCCGATTCGAAGGTTTCCATCAGCTGCTTGAAGCCGCGCCCGGTCTCGCCGCCGAGCAGGTTCTCGCCCTTCACGCGGAAGCCGTCGAAGCCGAGCTCGTATTCCTTCATGCCGCGATAGCCCAGCACCTCGATCTCGCCGCCGGTCATGCCGGGCGTCGGGAACGGGTTGTCGTCGGTGCCCGGGGTCTTCTCGGCGAGGAACATCGAGAGGCCGCGGTAATCGGTGGTGTCCGGGTCGGTGCGGGCGAGCAGCGTCATCACATGGGTGCGCTGCGCATGGGTGATCCAGGTCTTGTTGCCGGTGACGACCCAGTCATCGCCCTCGCGCACGGCGCGGGTGCGCAAGCTGCCGAGGTCGGAGCCGGTGTTCGGCTCGGTGAAGACGGCGGTCGAGAGGATCTCGCCCGAGGCGAGGCCCGGCAGCCATTTCTGCTTCTGCTCCTCGGTGCCACCGCAGAGGATCAGCTCGGCGGCGATCTCCGAGCGGGTGCCGAGGGAGCCCACGCCGATATAGCCGCGCGAGAGCTCCTCGGTGACGACGACCATCGAGGCCTTCGACAGGCCGAGCCCGCCGTATTCCTCCGGGATCGTCAGGCCGAAGACGCCGAGCTCGGCGAGCTCCTCGATGATCTCCATCGGGATCAGTTCGTCCTTGAGGTGCCACTCATGCGCGTTCGGGATCACCCGCTCCTCGGCGTAGCGGTGGAACTGGTCGCGGATCATCTCGAGCTCTTCGTCGAGGCCCGAGGCGCCGAAGAGGGCGCGGCCGTGGTTGTTGCGCATGCAGGCGACGAGCGCCATCCGCGCGGCAGAGGTATTGCCCTCGGCCATCAGCTTCGCCGCGGCCTCCGAGGGCGCCCAGCTCACGCCGAGATCGGAGAGGCGGGCGACTTCGCCCTGGCTCATCGGGATGCCGCCGGCGATCTGGTTCAGATATTCGCCGAAGCCGATCTGCAGGATCAGGCTTTCCATTTCGCCAAGGCCGCCCGCCTCGGCGACGCGCCCGGCCCAGGCGCGCAGCTGCACCAGCGACTGGTTGTAGGTCGCGAGCCAGGAAAGCGCATGGGCGGCGAACTGGTCCTTTTCGAGCGCGGCGCCCGAAACCTTGCCGTCGCGGCTCACCCGCATGCGGAGCGCGGAGGCCGCCTGTTCGAGCGTGCCCGCCACTTCGGGAAGGGCGGCTTCGGTGAGGGCAAGGAGATCGGGAAGAACGGTCGTGGTCATGTCAGCCTCATCCGCGCCATGAATCGGCGCCTGTCTGCAGTTGCTCCGTGCTTAGGGAGTTTGCAGGCGCAGCGCAATAAAAATTCGCAGGCGCAGCGATACGGGTTCGAATGTGTCGCATCGGATCGGCCCGCGGAGGGGGCTCCGCCCCCGGCTTCGCCTCCCCCGAGGTATTTTCGGCAAGATGAAAGCCCGCCCCTTCATCTTGCCGAAAATACCTCGGGGGTGAACTGGCGCAGCCAGGAGGGGGCAGCGCCCCCTTGTGCGGCTTCAGGCGGCGAGCGGGCCGCGGCCACGGGCGCGGCTGGCGGCGAGGGCCTGCGCTTCGAAGGGTTCGAGCGCGCGCCGCGCCGGGCTGCGGTGCAGTGGCAGCGTCTCCTCGGCGACCAGCGCGGCGAGGGCCGTGGTGCGCGCAAGCGCCGGCTGACAGGCGAGGCGCCCGGCGGAGAGGCTTTCGATCCGGCAGTCGTCGGCGATCAGCAGGTGATGGTCGGCAAGCAGCAGGCCCTGCCAGTTCAGCACGCAGGGGCGGTCGGGCTGCAGCGCGGTGCAGCCGTCGACGAGATGCTGCGCGGCGACGAGCACTTCGTCCTCGCCGAAGAGATCGTCGACCACCGGGCCTTCGAGGGCGATGCGGTGCTGCGGCATCAGCCAGAGGTCGCGGGTGGCGCCGAAGGCGGGGGCGCAGAGCCGCACCGGGCGCAGCGCGCCCAGCGCGGGCAGCGCGACGCGCCCCGACCAGAGCAGGGGCTGCGGCCCGGCATCGACGGTTTCCACCAGATCGCCCGCGCGCAGGCTGCCGGCGGGGCGGGGGCCGTTGGGGGTGGCGATCGGGGTCGCGGGGGCGAAACAGGCGCCGGGGCCGACCGGGTGGCGATGGGTGCCGAAGGCGAACCAGTCGGTGCGCGGCCCGATCCGCGCCGGCTCGGCGCCGCTTGCCAGCGCCGCGATGTCGCTGCGCGAGAGCGGCAGCGGCGCGCGGCCCGCGCGTTGGCGCAGCGTGCCGGCGCGGGGTTGTTCGAGCGTGAGCAGGCTTTCGCTCCGCGCGAGATTCCAGCTCCAGCTGAGGCGCATGGTGCCGCCCGTCTCGCATTCCGCGCCCAGATCGAGCGAGAGCGCATGCACCGCCGCCCCCTGCCGTTGCAACAGGGTGAGCCGCCCGTCGGCGCCGAGCGCGAGCGAGAAGAACCCGCCCTTGCGCGCGAGATGCATCAGGGGCAAGGGCCCCCGTTCGCCGCGCATCAGGGTGAACTCGAGCATCAGGCTGCCCTGCGCCAGCCGTTCGGGCAGCGGCTCGGGCGAGAGGCTTCGCGCGCCGTCGCCGGGCAGATGGGCGATGATCCAGCCGGAGGTCCGCATCGTCCCCCCTCAGGCCGCCATCGCGCGCAGCAGCCGCGCCTCGTAGGCGCGTAGCAGGCGGCGGGCGGCGGGGCTGTAGCCCTCGCCGGTGGCGGGGTCGATCTCGGGGAAGAGGGCGCAGATCTCGGCCTGCACCGCGGCCTCCATCGAGCCGAGCACTTGCGGCCCGGGCAGGAAGCTTTCGCTCGCGATCCCCTCGGAGAACACGATGTGATGGCGGTCGAAGAGGATATGGACGTAATCGACCGTGCCGCCCTCGGCCACGGTGACGGAGGTGCCGTTCACCAGATCCTTCGCCGCGACGAGCACCTCGGCCTCGCCGAAAAGCAGTTCGGCGACCGGGTCGCGCATCAGCACCCGGTGCTGCGGCGAAAGCAGGAGCGGCCGCGCCGCGCCATGCGCGCCGGCGGCGAAACGGATCGGCGCGAAGCTGCCCTCGGCCGCGACCGAGCGCCGCCCGACCCAGCGCAGCGGTTGCGCGCCGGCGTCCTGCGTCAGCACCAGATCCCCGGGCGCGAGGCTTTCCACCGGGCGCAGCCCCTCGGGCGTGGCGATCCGCGTGCCGGCAACGAAACAGGGCACGACATGGACGGTGACGAGACCGACATCGGTATGGCCGTCCGAGGATTCCACCTCATAGGTGAAATTGACGGTCTCTTCGTCGCCGTCGGTATGGATCGAGAGCGTGCCGTCGGCGTTGAGCGTCACCGTCTCGCCGGAGGCGAGGGTGACGGTCTGGCCCGCGGTGACCTCGACGCCGTTGATATGGGTGATCGTGAGCGTTCCGCCCGAGGTATGGTTGACGTCGTTCGACAGCACGTCGATCGTCTTCGTGTCGTTCGGGTCGATGCGCAGCTCGTCGTCGACGGCGATCAGCACGGTCTGCACCGAATCCCCGGCGATCAGCAGGTTCGAATCGTAGCTCGAATCCGACACGTCGGCGATGCCGATGCGGATCGAGTTCAGCACGTCGACATTGACCGGGAAGGTCAGCGTCATGGTGACGGTGAAGCCGTCCATCTCGGTGTTGTAGGCGTCGTTCGTATTCGAGATGTAGAGGTTCTCGTTATTGGCGCCGTTGATGTTGTTGACCGAGGTGGTCGAGGCCGAGACATTGACCTGCACCTGCTCGCCGTTGACCCAGACGCCGACGACGTCGTTGTAGATCGAGTTGACGTATTCCGGGTATTCCTCCGAGGCGAAGGTGAAGCTGATCGTCATCAGATCGCCGGTCGGGATGAAGTCGACGTCGAGCCAGGCCGCGTCATAGGTATGGGTGCCGGCGAGCGCGTTGAACTGGCTGTTGTTGTCGACGCCGGAGGTATTGGTCGAGGTATTGGTCGCGCGGTTGGGGTCGGAGGAGAACCGGCTCGAGGAATTGGTGAAATCCGTGGCGTTGCCGGTCGAGAGGATCACGCCGCTGTCGGAGGGGGTGGCATCGGGCGAGATCGCGTCGCCGTTCGAATAGACCGCAGAAGACCCCGCGGCCCCGGTATAGGAGGCCGAGACCACGGTGACGCCGTCGCCGAAGATCGTTTCCGCCATCTGCATCGCAGAGGCGTTGGTGTTGTAGGTCAACTCGCTCGCGCGTGCCACGTCCTGCCCCCGAAGACGGGAGACAGCACATCACTGCCCCGGGCGATCGCCCGGTTTCCGGATGGGCCGTTTCGGCCTCTGTTTGGGGGCACGTTGGCCCTGCTCGTGATGCCCTGCCTCGGGTCGGTATTGATTTTCTTCAAGAATATGCCCGGGTTTCGCCGTGAGGAAACCAAAATCGCCCGAACTGGACAAGGACAGGTCAGGGGGTTGCGGGCGCGCAACAGTCGCGCGCGTTGCGCTTGGCGGCGGGCGGGGCTAAGCCTTGGGCCTCGAAAGGATGCCGCCATGTCCCATGCCCCCGTCGATCCCGTCCGCCTGACCGCCGATCTGATCCGCTGCCCCTCGGTCACGCCCTCCGAGGGCGGTGCGCTGCAATTGCTCGAGGGGCTGCTCTCCGAGGCGGGCTTCGCCTGCATGCGCGTCGATCGCAACGGCATCCCCAACCTCTTCGCGCGCTGGGGGGCGAAGGGGGCGAAGGCCTTCGGCTTCAACGGGCACACCGATGTGGTGCCGGTGGGCGATGCGAAGGCCTGGAGCCACGACCCCTTCGGCGGCGAGATCCACGGTGGCGTGCTTTGGGGACGGGGTGCGACCGACATGAAATCGGGCGTCGCCGCCTTTGCCGCCGCGGCGGTGGATTTCGTGCGCGCCACGCCGCCCGAGGGCGCGGTGATCCTGGCCATCACCGGCGACGAGGAGGGGGTGGGCCGCGACGGCACGCGCGCGCTCCTCGACTGGATGGCGGATCAGGGCGAGGCGATGTCGGTCTGTCTCGTCGGCGAACCGACCTGCCCGAATGTGCTCGGCGAGATGATGAAGATCGGTCGGCGCGGCTCGATGACCTTCTACCTCACCGCGCGCGGCGTGCAGGGCCATTCCGCCTATCCGCATCGGGCGAAGAACCCGCTGCATGCGATGGTCGATCTGCTTGGCCGGATGACGGCACAGCCGCTCGACGCCGGCACCGATCATTTCGAGCCTTCGACCTTGCAGATCACCACGATCGACTGCGGCAATCCGGCGAATAACGTGATCCCGGCCGCGGCGACGGCGACGGTGAACATCCGTTTCAACGACGCGCATTCGAGCGCCTCGATCACCACCTGGGCCGAGGGGCTGATCGCCGAGGTCGCCACCGCGACCGGCGTCGGCTTCGATCTGCGCACCGAGGTTTCGGGCGAGAGCTTCCTCACCCCGCCCGGCGATTTCGTCGCCCTCGTGGCGAAGGCGGTCGAGGATGAGACCGGCGTGAAGCCGGAACTGTCGACTTCGGGCGGCACCTCGGACGCGCGCTTCGTCAAGGATCACTGCCCGGTGCTCGAATTCGGCCTTGTCGGCCGGACGATGCACCAGGTCGACGAGCGGATCGAGACCGACCAGATCACCGCGCTGAAGGCGATCTACGCGCGCATCCTGCGGGAGTATTTCGCGTGAAGATCGTCGAGACGACCGATCTCACCGCGCCGCATGCGCTGCGCCGCGCGGTGTTCATCGAAGAACAGGGCATCGCCGAGGTCGAGGAATGGGATGATCTCGACGCCGAGGCAGTGCATCTCGTGGCGCTCGACGGTGACACGCCGCTCGGCACCGCGCGCCTCTTCGTGACGGGCGATCTGGGCAAGATCGGCCGCGTCTGCGTGGCAAAACCCGCGCGCGGCACCGGCCTTGGTGCGGCGCTGATCCGCGAGGGCTGCACGCGACTCGCCGCGGCCGGCTGCACCCGGGTCCAGCTCGGCGCACAATGCTCTGCCATCCCCTTCTACGAAAAGCTCGGCTTCGTGGCTTTCGGTCCAGAATATGACGACGCCGGCATCCCGCACCGGAACATGGAAAAGCCCCTCTGATTTCTTCTTGGCGGAAATACTCCGGGGGTGCGGGGGCGGCGCCCCCGCTTGCCCCGTGACGGCCCCGCGCGCCCGTGCTACGCAGGGCCATGACCCAAGCCCCGATCCCCACCAAGCAACAGATCCTCGACTGGCTCGCCGACAATCCCGGCACCGGTGCGAAACGCGACATCGCCCGCGCCTTCGGGCTGAAGGGCGCGGCGAAGATCGAACTGAAGCGCCTGCTCAAGGAACTGGCCGAGGAGGGGCATATCGCGCGCCGCCGCCGCAGCTATCACGAGGCGGGCAAACTGCCGCCGGTGACGGTGCTCGAGGTGACGGGGCCGGACGATCAGGGCGATCTCTGGGCGAAACCGGTCGAATGGGAGGGGGAGGCGCCCGCCGTCCTCGTCTTCCCGCGCAAGGGCGATCCGGCGCTCGACCGCGGTGATCGCATCCTCGCCCATATCGCGGCGGCGACCGGGCAGGGCTACGACTACGAAGCGCGGCCGATCCGCAAGATCGGACAGGCGAGCCATCGCATCGTCGGCATCTTCCGCAAGGGGGCCGAGGGCGGGCGGATCACGCCGATCGACAAGGGCGAGACGAAGGAATGGATCGTGCCGCCCGGCGCCACCGGTGAGGCGCGCGACGGCGAGCTGGTCGAGGCCGAGCAATCCGGGCCGAAGGGGCGGATGGGCCTGCCGCGGGCGCGCATCCTCGAGCGGCTCGGCGATCCGACCGCGCCGCGGGCGGTTTCGCTCATCGCGATCCACCAGCACGGCATTCCCGACGATTTCCCCGATGCGGTGATGGCCGAGGCCGATGCGGAGCAGCCCGCGGGCTTCGACGGGCGCGAGGATCTGACCGATTTGCCCTTCGTCACCATCGACCCGGCCGATGCGCGCGACCGCGATGACGCCTGCCTCGTGCTGGCCGACGACGATCCGCGCAACGAGGGCGGTTTCCTGCTTTGGGTCGCGATCGCGGATGTCGCCTTTTACGTCCGCCCGGGCTCGGCGCTTGATCGCGAGGCGAGAAAGCGCGGCAATTCCACCTATTTCCCCGATCGCGTCGTGCCGATGCTGCCCGACCGGCTTTCGGGCGATCTGTGCAGCTTGCACGTGCATGTGGCGCGCGCGGTGCTAGCGGTGCGGATGAAGGTCGATGCCCATGGCAACAAGCTCTCGCATCGCTTCACCCGCGGCATGATCCGTTCGGTCG